>JACIWY010000045.1 GCA_014360745.1 Chloroflexota bacterium | reverse complement strand
AGTTCAAACTCATGCGCGTTTGCGAAATCACTTCGCTGGGTTTGGTTTCGATCAAGACGTACACCAGTTGCTGGGTGCGCGTTACAGGGACGCTCATCTTGTTGAGTGTCGCGGTCAAAGTGAGCTCATCTGCCATCGGTTCCTCCTTTTGGGGGCAGGCTTGCGCTGCCCGCACGCTGCAACGGCTCCAAAGGCGGGCGAGCGCAATGGTTCATCCCTCTTTATCCTTGGGGGCAGGCGCGGAGTTCTGCCCGTTTTGTGCGAATGTCGCCCCGGGATGGCGGCTCGAAGCCAGGGCCTGTACGATGATGACCGAGATATTGTCCTCGCCGCCGGCCACGTTGGCGTTGTGCACCAATTGTTCGCTGGCGCGTTGCGGGTCTTGCTCGGCCAGCAACACCTCTTCGATGCCCTCATCGCGCACCGTTTCCCAGAGGCCGTCGCTGCATAGCACCAGGCGCTCATCGGGTTGCAATTGATGACGAAAAGCGTCCACTTGCACGTCGGGCCGGTCGCCGACGCTCTGATAGATCAAATTGCGCTGAGGATGAGTGTAAACCTCCTCAGGGCGGATCTTGTTCGTATCGACGAGGCGCTGCACCAAGGAATGATCGTGGGTGATGCGCCGCAGCCCCTCGGTGCCCAATACATAGGTGCGGCTGTCGCCCACATTTGCGATGTGCGCCCGATCGCCAAGCACCAGGGCCACGGTCATGGTGGTGCTCATGCTGCTCTCTCGTTCGATGCGAGCCTCATAGACGGCTTGATTCGCCGCGCGCACCGCCGCGAGAAGTTGATTTTCCGTTTCGTCCGGCTCCGGCGCTTCTCCGCGCAAAAAAGGCTCCCACACCGTCTTGCGCAGGGTCTCCCAGAGGGTCTGCACAGCCATTTGGCTGGCCACCTCGCCCGAATCTTGGCCCCCCAGGCCATCGGCGACGACAAACAAACCCAACACATCGCCGTTGCTGCGCGTATAGAGCCAGGTATCCACCGTGTCCTCGTTGAGCTCATGCTGCCGACCCGCGTCGGTGGCATGGCCGACGACCAAACGCAGCTTGGGGGGAATTGATCGGCCTTCCCCCGGCAACGTCTCTTGGCGTGGCTCGATGCGCACGTAATAATCGCGGTCGCCTTCTTGGAAGGCCAGGTCATAGGTCTCCGGTGGTTGGCGCATCTTTTCTATCACCGTGACGCGGCAAGGCGTCTCTAGCGAGGCGCCGCAGCGCGCGCAAAAGGGATCGCCTGGCTTGTTGTCGTCATACCCGCAGGCCGGGCAACAGGAAAGATCGTGGGCGCGGTACACGCGGCGTTCCTCACCGACTTCTAGCTGTTCGATGATGCGGTAACGCCCGGCGAGAAGGTCGCCCACTTGGAGTTCGTGGCCGGCCGGTCCTTGGGCCGGTTCAACCCCTTGTGGGCAGGTCGCCGTGGTTGTATCCGGCTCCTCAGCGGGTGGAGGCGTTGTTTCCGCCACCTCGCTTGTCAGAGGAATGTGGCCCTCCACGTCCGCCGGAGGCACCTCGGCGAGGACGGGCTCCGGCGGGTTTTGTTCGATGGGTTGTAGATGCGCGCCGCACCAGGCGCAAAATCCGGCGTTCTTGCGGTTGTCACGTCCGCATGTTGGACATTTCACCCTGCTCTCTCCTGATCGCTGGCCCCACACGACGGGGCCATTATACATAAGGGCTTGAGTTTTTGACGTTCAAAGTTACGTCTTGGCCTCTTGGCCCTCTGACGAGCGCCTAACGAATTTTGAACGACAACACCACGCGTCCGAGGCGAATGCGATCCCCTTGATGCAACAAACGCGGCACACCAGGCGTCAGACGCTCTTCGTTGACGAGCGTGCCGTTGGCGCTATGCAGGTCGATAATGTAAAAACGGCGCTGTCTTTGTTCGATGCGCGCATGATTGCGCGAAACATAGCCCTCTGGATCATAGAACTCAAGGTCCAGGTCCACCGACAATCGGCCACCCCGTCGCCCGACGAGGGCGCTGGGGGCGTTGAGCGGGAATTCCCAACGTGCCCCCTGTGGCTCGACGAGCGCCAGGACGGGTGGGAGAGGAGCTATAAAGGTGTGGCCGCATTGGCGGCAGAAACGCGCTGCTCGTCGGTTATCGGCCCCACAACGAGGGCAATTTTTGCCATGCTCGGCCAGGGCAGGCTCGGGCCGTATCTCTTTGGACGTCGTCGCCGGAAGTGGCGGAGCCGTCGATGTAGCCATCGGGGCAGCCGCTTGTTGCTCCAGATCGCGGAGCAAGGCCTCCATATGGCGCCGCTCAGTACGCGACATGCAGCTTAGCAGCGCCTCCTGCATCTCTCGGGCCGAGGCGTAACGATCGTCCCGATCCTCGGCCATTGCCTTGTCGACGACGGCGACCGTTGCCTCGCGCACTGCCGGATTGTACTGTGGGATCGGCACGCGGGGTGTGGGCACAAAGGCCGGCAACGGGGGCACGTTAGTCAAAAGATGGTACATCGTGGCCCCGAGCCCATAAATGTCAGCGCGGGCGTCGGTTTGAGCCTTGCCCCACTGCTCCGGCGCGGCATAGTTCTCCGAGCCCATCGTCACGGTATCGCGACGTTTGCCCATTTTGTACGTCCGAGCGATGCCAAAGTCAATTAGCTTGACGCGACCGTCGATGGTGACCATCACATTGCTGGGCTTCATGTCGCGAAAGATCACCGGTTGGGGCCGGGTATGGAGATAGGTCAACACCTCGCAGATCTGTACAGCGTAGTTCAGCACCTCCGCTTCGAGCAACGGCGCACCGGCCCGCTCGAGGCGCTTTTCTAACGATTCGCCATAGATGAATTCCATCACCAGATAAGAGCGGCCGTGCTCCTCAAAATAGGCGGTGACTTGGGGCAGGTTAGGGTGGCTGAGGCGCACGAGGATGTTGGCCTCCTGCTCAAAGAGCTGCCGGCCCTCCTTTAACGTGTGCGCGTCATCGGCGTCGGCACGCAACTCCTTCATGGCCCAGATGCGACCGGTGCCGTTAGGCAGGCGTTCCTCCACCTCGTACACCCAGGCCATCCCCCCACCGGCTACAAGGCGGGTGATGCGGTAGCGCCCTTTGAGTATAGTGCCCACGGCGAGGGGTTTTGTATCCATTGTGTTCCATGGACCTTGTAACGTTTTTCGGGTTCGCGCAGGCGCTCCACAGGAGGGAGCCTCTATCTATTTCCTGGCTTATTCTATGTACGCACAAACGAGGATATAGGTTTCATAGCTAAGGGTTGAGCGTCCTCCCGGAGGTGAGATGTCAGAAAAGAGCCAAAGGAGGTATAATCCTGTGAATCTATTCCCCAGAATCGAGGCAACCATGCGAGATATCGTCCTTCATGTCAACGGGCGCGTGCACCATGTTCGTATCGAGCCGGATACGCCGCTGCTCTATGTTTTGCGCAACGACCTTGGCCTCAAGGCGGCCAAATTCGGGTGTGGTTCGGGGCAATGTGGCGCGTGTACCGTGCTCATCGATGGACAAGCTCGGCCCTCCTGTCGCTTGCCGGTCGGCTCGGTGGAGGGGCGTGAGATTACCACGTTGGAGGGCCTGGGGACGGCGGATGCGCTAGACCCGGTGCAACGGGCGTTTGTAGAAGAGGGCGCCGTGCAGTGTGGTTTTTGCACGCCGGGGATCATCATGGCTGCCAGGGCGTTGTTGAACCGCCATCCCCATCCGACCGAGGAGCAGATTCATGCCGCGTTGGCCCCCAATCTGTGTCGTTGTGGCGTATACGATCGTGTGCGCAGAGCCATCTACCGCGCTGCCGGGCAGCCGTGGAGCCCTAGTTCTTATGAGCTCAAAGAACAAGCCGATCAAGAGTTTGCCCAGGGGGCATTACCCAGCCCCCTGCGCCAGACCCCTGCCCTGGATGCCTGGATACGTTTTGACGTCGAGGGCACGGTGACGGTGTTCAGCGGCAAGGTCGAATTGGGCCAAGACCTGCGTACGTCGATCGCCATGATCGCGGCCGAGGAGCTGGATGTGTCTTTGGGTCGCGTGCGGGTGATCATGGCGGATACGGGCCAATCGCCCGATGAGGGGTATACGGGCAGCAGCATGTCGCTGGAGACCTCGGGGAACGCTGTCCGTTATGCGGCTGCTGAGGCCCGTTATCTCTTGTTATTGGAGGCGAGCGAAGAGCTGTCCGCGCCCATCAGTCGGCTCACAGTGAGCGACGGCACCATCTCCGATCCGCTCAGCGGTTGTTCGATCACTTATTGGGAGCTACAAGGCGGCAAGTGTTTTGGCTGCCCGGTGACCGGCGTGGGGCGGCCCAAGCAGGCCGGCGATTATCGTCTTCTCGGGCGCTCTCAGGAACGTCTAGATCTCTTGGCCAAAGTGACAGGCCGGGCCGTTTTTGTCCACGATCTCGATCTGCCCGGAATGCTCCACGGCAGGGTCGTGCGCCCGCCAGCCTATAATGCGCGACTCGTTTCGGTTGACGAGGCCGCTGTGATCCACATGCCCGGGGTAGTGGCCGTCGTGCGCGACGGGAGCTTTCTCGGCGTTGTTGCCGAGCGGGAGGAACAGGCCGAGCGGGCGATGGAGGCATTGCGAGACGGCGCCACCTGGCAGAATGACACGTATCTGCCGCCCCAGGAGACCTTTGCCGAGTATATGCTCGCCCAAGCCGATAAGCCCTATCTGCTGATCGATGGAGCTCCGGTGGAGGCGCCGATCCCCGAGATCAGCGTGCCGCCCGAAGCGACCCATACCCTGACCGCTACATACTACCGGCCCTATCATTCCCATGCATCGCTGGGGCCTTCGGCGGCGGTGGCGTTGTTGGATGGGGGCAAGCTCACCGTCTGGACGCACAGCCAGGGGGTCTATCCGGTGCGGGCCGGTTTAGCCCATGTGTTGGGCATGCCCTTGGAGGATATCCGCTGCATCCATGTGGACGGCCCGGGCAGCTTCGGGCACAACGGCGCAGATGACGCCGCGCTCGACGCCGCGCTGCTGGCACGCGCCGTCCCCGGCCGGGCGGTATCGCTCAAATGGACACGGGCCGATGAGAACAAGTGGGAGCCCTACGGCCCGGCTACTGTGATCCGGATGCAGGGCAGCTTGAACGCTGCCGGCGAGGTGATCGATTGGAACCACGACGTGTATGGCTATACCCACGTGCTTCGCCCTCGCCCGCACGAGCGTGTAGTCAGTTTGCTGGCGGCATGGTATTTGGCGGAGCCGTTCGACCGCCCCCAAGCTCAGCCGATGCTGTCTCCTCAGACCGACATCCATCGCAACGCCGATCCCCTGTACACTTTTTCCCGACGGCGGATCGTGGGCCATTTTCTGCCCAACAGCCCGCTGCGCACCTCGGCGCTGCGCGGTTTGGGCTCTTTTGCGAATGTGTTCGCCCTCGAATCGTTTGTGGACGAGATGGCCGCGTTGGCCGGCGTGGACCCGATCGAGTTTCGTCTGCGCTATCTTGCCGATGAACGCGCCCGGGCCGTCGTCAGCGCCGCGGCGGAAAAGGCCTGTTGGCAGCCGGGGGCGCGACCCAGAGGGGACGGGCGCGGGCGCGGGTTCGCCTTTGCCCAGTACAAAAACCGCCAGGTTTATGTGGCCGCTGTGGTGGATGTGCGCGTGGATCGAGATACGGGGCGGATCGCCCTGGAGCACGCCGTGATCGCCGCCGAGGCGGGGCAGGCGGTCAACCCGGATAGCCTCAGCAGCCAGCTCGAAGGGGGCCTGATCCAGTCGGCGAGTTGGACGCTCAAGGAAGAGGTGACTTTTAGCCGGCAAGAGATTACCAGCAGCGATTGGCGGCGCTACCCGATCTTGCGTTTTGCCGAAGCCCCCAGGATCGAGACGGTCGTGTGGAGCCGCCCCGGCCTGCCGATCCTGGGGGTGGGCGAGGGGGTAATGGGGCCTGCCCCAGCGGCCATCGCCAATGCGGTGTACGATGCGGTCGGCGTTCGTTTGCGGCGCATCCCCTTTACGCCGGAGCGCGTTCGGGCGGCGCTCGAACAATTGGGGAAGTGAGGCGCTCTTTGCCCTACGCCGAATACAATGGGCTTTGGTTTTTGACAGGGGATGCCCATAGGGGGATAATCTATATGATAAAGGCGTCTCTTGTGGGAGGGACCGATGCCAAAAGGCGCTGTAGAAGAAACCAGGGCCGCCACTCGAGCCGTCCTGTTGCGAGAAAAGATCCGTACTCTTGAGGTGCAGGCTGCCGATTTCCAGGGGCGGCCGAGAGACGATGCCAAAGGCCTGCTCTGCCTGCGTGATGAGGTGGAGGAGGAACTGAGCGATCTGGAGCGGATCGGCCTGGACCTGCGACCGGAGCGCACGCGGGTCAAGACGGTGGATAACATCCTGGTGCGCAAGGCCGCTGCTTTGGAGCGCGTGCTGGGTGCACAAGGTGGCTTTGCCCAAGTCCGCCAAGAGATAAACCCGCCAGAGGCACACTGGTGGTGGTTTCTGGATGACTATTTGGCCGAACGCCGGCGCAAGCGGGCGATCCGCTTTATCGTCACCGTGGTTGTGGTGGCGGTTTTGTTGATAGGGGCCAACTATGTGCTCAACCGCTTCTTTGGGCTGGACCCCCAGGCGCGGCAGGCGCGCAACTATTTGACCGGCGCAGAACAGGCGTTGGTCACGGGCAATTATGACGAGGCCATCGAGCAGTATCGGCGGGCCATCGAGGCGCAGCCCGACTTGGCCGAAGCGTATGTGGGCCTTGGCGTGTTGTACGAGTTGCGCGGGCAAGAGCGAGAGGCCCAAGAGGCGTTGGCTCAGGCGCAGGCCTTGATTCCGGAGCGGATCGATTATTTGCTCGCTCTGGCGCGTAGCTATTCCAGCGTGGGCAAGAACGACAAGGCGCTGCAAGCGGCCAACGACGCCGTGGAGCTTGACCCCCAATCGGCGCAGGCGCTGTTGATTCGCGGTGGCGTGTATGAGGCCATGGGCAACAAGCAAGCTGCGCTCACCGATTACGATCGCGCGGCCACATTGGCTCAGGAACAGGGGCAGGACGCCCTCTATGTGTTGGCGCGTATGCGTTTGGGCATGCTGTTGCAGACCGGCGTAGGGGGGCCAGGCGGGTCGACGGGCGGCGGGTTCTAAACGTTATTGGCGGTTGGAATCGCAGCTGCCTTTGCCAAGCCCACCTGCGTAGGCTGTGGTCATCGGCGTGCAGAGTTGGTGCTTGGCGGAGGATGGTTTCAATCGTTGTTGGAATAGAGCAACGCCGAGGGCATGGCATCGGGCCATACCCTCGGCGTGTGTTTTTGCCAAGCGTGCTAGCCGAGATCGCTGAGCGCTTTTTCGGCGGCTTCCAGGTTATCGACCTTGAGCACGATGGTCGCCTTGCCGGTCTCGGGCGCGCTGTAGGCGTAGCTGTATTCGATGTTGATCTTGGCATCGGCCAGAGGTTGCAGCACCCGGCGGACAAAGGCACCGGGCTCGTCGGGCACCTGCACCTGGAGGACGGTGGTCGTCGAGGCGGTGATGTTTTGGTCGCGGATAACGCGCAGCGCTTTCTGCGGGTCATCCACGATGAGGTGGACGATGCCGAAATCGGAAGCGTCTACAATATTGTGCGCGATCAGGTTAATGCCATGCTCGGCCAGCACATTTAACAGATAGAGGAGCCTGCCCGGCCGGTTCTCAAGAAAGGCCGATACCTGGGTTACTCTCATCGGGAATCCTCCTTTAGCCGTATACATTGCGTCGGTCGATGACACGTTGTGCTTTGCCCATGCTGCGCTCGATGGTGTTGGGTTCCACCAGCTTGATTCTGGCGTGGATGCCCAGGGTTTCGTACATCTCGTATTCGGCCACTTTTTGCAGCTCGCGCAGGCGCCCGATGTCGTCGGCAAAGATCTCTTCCGAGACCTCCACCCAGATCTCTACATCGTCCATGGCGCCCAACTCGCGATCCACCACGATCAAGTAGTGGGGCTGTACCCCCTCGACGCGCAAAAGCACCGTCTCGATCTGCGAAGGAAAGACGTTCACCCCGCGCACGATGAGCATGTCGTCGGTGCGGCCGCTGACCTTTTCCATGCGCGCCAGCGTCCTCCCGCAGGGGCAGGGCTCCAGGTCGAGGCGGGTAATGTCTCCGGTGCGATAACGGATGACCGGCAGGGCCTCCTTGGTCAGCGTGGTGATGACCAGCTCGCCGCGTTCACCGGGCGGCAGGCGCTCGCCGGTTTGGGGGTCGATGATCTCGACCAGAAAATGATCCTCGTTAATGTGCAGCCCGCAATGATACGTGCACTCGCCGGATACGCCCGGCCCTACGATCTCTGAGAGGCCGTAGGTGTCGATGGGGTCGATACCCAGGCGCCGTTCGATCTCGCGGCGCATTTCGTTAGACCAAGGCTCGGCGCCATGAATGCCGACTCGTAAGGCGGTGGCGGTGAGATCGACGCCCATCTCTTCCGCTTGTTCGGCCACATAGATGGCGTAGGAGGGCGTGGCGCAAAAGACGGTGGTCTCGAAATCTTGGATGAGCATGATCTGGCGGCGGGTATTGCCGGAAGACATGGGCACAACGGTCGCGCCGATGTGTTCTGCGCCATAGTGCCACCCCAAACCGCCGGTGAAAAGGCCGTAACCCATGGCGATTTGCACTGTATCGTCCTCGGCAACACCCCCGGCGACCAGGTTGCGGGCGCACACCTCGCGCCACATGTCCAAGTCGCCCTTGGTATAGGCGACGACGGTGGGCTTGCCGGTGGTGCCGCTAGAGGCATGCACGCGAGCGAGCCTGCGCCGTGGGACGGCCAACAGCCCGAAGGGATAATTATCGCGAAAGTCGTTCTTGACCGTGAAAGGCAAACGAGGCAGATCGTCCAGCGAGCGGATATCGGCAGGGAGGATACCGCGTTCGCGGAGGGCCTGCCGGTAAAAGGGCACATTCTCGTACACATTGGCCACCTGGCGCTGCAAACGCTCCAGTTGTAGCGCTTCGAGCTCCGATCGCGATAAAGTCTCGTGCTCTTGATCCCATATCATCGGCAATATCCCATACTTGTCTGGAGCAGCTCTTCGCCGAAGAGCTGCCTCGTGTCCCCAAGACCATGAGAAACAAGCGCCAGCCTCATGGCCAGTATACTCGCAAGGCTTCTGGTGCGTCAATGCCGGGTTCGTACTTTTTCATGCGCTTTGGGGGCCGTACACCTCGCGCCGGTCGATGACGCGCTTGGCTTTGCCCATGCTGCGCTCGATGCGGTTCGGTTCCACCAACTTGACTCGCGCCGAGATGCCCAACATCTCCTGGATCTGGTGCTCCGCCTCTCGTTGCAGATTGGCCAGGGCGCCCAGTTCGTCCGAAAAGATCCCTTCGGACACCTCCACCCAGATTTCGATGGTGTCCATCGCGCCGCGTTCGCGATCCACGATGATCAAGTAATGCGGCTGGACCCCTTCCACCTGCAAGAGGACCGATTCGATTTGCGAGGGGAACACGTTCACACCGCGCACGATCAACATATCATCGGTGCGCCCGCTGATCTTGGCCATGCGCACCATGGTGCGCCCACAGGCGCAGGGCTCAGGCATCAATTTGGTAATGTCGCCAGTGCGATAGCGAATGACCGGCAAGGCCTCTTTGGTCAGCGTGGTGAAGACCAGCTCGCCATACTCGCCATAGGGCAAGGGCTGGCCTGTCTCGGGGTTGATGATTTCGGGCAAGAAATGGTCCTCAAAGATATGCATGCCGCATTTGCACATACACTCGGAGGACACCCCCGGCCCGATGACCTCGCTGAGGCCGTAAATGTCCAGGGCGGTGATGCCCAAGCGCTCCTCGATTTCCGCGCGCATTCCCTCTGTCCAGGGCTCGGCGCCGAAAAAGCCGACGCGGAGCTTGCTGTCGCGCAGATCGATGCCCATTTCTTGGGCGGCTTCGGCCATATAGATGGCGTAGGAAGGGGTGCAACACAGCGCTGTGGAGCCGAAATCCTGCATGAGCATGATCTGGCGTTGAGTTTGGCCACCCGACATGGGGATGACCGTAGCGCCGATGCGTTCCGCGCCGTAATGTACGCCCAGCCCCCCGGTAAAGAGCCCGTAGCCGTAGGCGTTGTGTACCACGTCCTTCTTAGTTACCTCGCCGCAGGCCAGCGTGCGAGCCATCACCTCGGCCCACAGGTCGATGTCTTGGTGGGTATAGGCGACGACGGTCGGCTTGCCCGTCGTGCCGCTGGAGGCATGGACGCGCACGACCTCTTCCATGTCCACCGCGAGAAGGCCAAAGGGATAATTGTCGCGAAAGTCGCTCTTGCGGGTGAAGGGCAGATGTTTCAGATCGTCCAGGCTGCGCACATCCTGCGGTTTGACCCCGGCCTGGTCAAAGGCCTGGCGATAAAAGGGCACTCGTTCATACACCCGGGCGACCTGGCGTTTGAGCTGCTCAAGCTGCTGCGCCGCAAGTTCGTCTCTCGATGCGGTCTCTGCCTTTGGATTCCAGACCATATTTGCCTCCTTGTTCGAATAATTGCTCCGGCGCGCTCAAAATAGTTAATAAATCCCGGCCTTGCGGGCGGGCTTGTTCTAGAGCGCGTGTGCGCCCCGCCTCAGGCCATCCCCAAATAGGCCCGGCGCATACGTTGAGACGAAAGGAGCTCGCGTGCGCTGCCTTCGGCGACGATGCGCCCGGTCTCCATAACATAGCCACGATCGGCGATGCGTAGGGCCGCGTGGGCGTCTTGTTCTACCAGCAAAATGGTCAACCCCTCGTTGCGCAGGCGGGCCAAAAGTCCCATGGTATCGCGAACCAGGTTAGGGGCCAGGCCGATGGAGGGCTCGTCGAGCAGAAGCAGCTCGGGCGAGGCCATCAGTGCTCGACCGGTGGCCAACATCTGTTGTTCCCCGCCGCTAAGGCTGCCGGCCATCTGCCCCTGGCGCTCCTTCAGGCGTGGAAAGAGCCGATAGACGCGCTCTAGTCGCTCTTGAAGGCCCGGATCGCGAAACAGCCAGCCGACGGGCCCGAGCAGATCGCGCAGACGGTGGGCATGGAATTGAAAACTGCCAAGGAGAAGGTTATCGCGCACCGTCATCGTGGGCAGGATCTGCCGGCCTTCCGGAACCAACGCAACGCCAGTTCGAACCACCTGGTGGGTGGAGAGATGATCGAGACGTTGGCCGCGCCAGCTCACCCGGCCTCCCGCGACGGGCTCTAACCCCACCGTGGCCTTGAGTAAGCTGCTCTTGCCGGCGCCGTTGGCGCCCAACAAGGTGACGATCTCACCGGGCGCCACGGTGAGCGAGACGCCCCGCACGGCATGAATATGTCCGTATTGTACATCAAGCTCATCGATCTCTAACATCATTCCGCCTCGGTGCCGAGATAGGCTTCGACGACCGCCGGGTTGCGTCGCACCTCCTCGGGGGTGCCCTGGGCGAGTCGCTTGCCGTGATCGAGGACGACGATCCACTCGGCAAGTTGCATAACCACCTCCATGTCGTGCTCGACCAAGATGGTAGTAATATCCATCTCGCCCAGCCGCCGGATCAAATCGATCAGCGCGCTCTTTTCCAAGCGGTTGAGGCCGGCCGCCGGCTCATCCAGCAACAAGACGCGAGGTCGCCCCGCCAGGGCGCGCCCGATGGCCAACAGACGCTGTTGGCCAAAGGGGAGGTTGCCGGCCCGCGTATCCGCCCGCGTGCCCAGGCCGACGAGGTTCAGGAAGCGCAACGCCTCCAAATAAATGTCTTCCTCTTCTTTGCGCGTGCGTGGGAGCCGCAAGGCAGCGTCGAGCAGGCGGCTGCGCCCCCGCAGATGGCACCCGACCATAATGTTTTCGAGCACGGTCATGTCGGCAAAGACCAGCGCCTGTTGAAAAGTGCGGCCGATGCCCCGGCGAACGCGCTCGTGGGCCGGCAAGCCATTGAGGCTTTTGCCGTCGAGCAGCACGGTACCGGCCGTCGGGGATAGGGAGCCGGCGATGATGTTGAGCAGCGTGGTCTTGCCCGCGCCGTTGGGCCCGATGAGGGCCAGGCGTTGATTCTCGCGGACGCGGAAGGAGACATCGTCCAGCGCCACGAGGCCGCCGAACTCCTGACGGACGCCGCTCACCTCCAAGATGATGGAATGATCCATAATCGCTTAACGCCCCCTGCGCAGCAGCCGTTGCAACCGCTCCCATCCGCCGGTGCTCTGCCAGGCCCGTCGTATCCCGGCGATCAGCCCTTCGGGCATAAAGATCATAATGACCACCAACAAGGTGCCGTAGGCGATGATCTGGTATTCCCCCGATCCGTAGGCGGTGATAAGGGGCACTATTTCGCGCAGGGCCGTGGTGAGTAAAAGAACCGCGGCGGTGCCAAAAGGAGCGCCCCAGATGCTGGCCAATCCCCCCACCGCGGCCATGAGCACCAGCCGGATGGAAAGGTCGAGATCGGCGGCGGCCGGGCTGACGAAAATCATATAGTGGGCGTAGAGGCTGCCGGCCACGCTGGCATATAGCGCGCTGGTCACCAACGTTTGCAGCTTGTAGCTGCTGATATCAATGCCTAGGCTTTGCGCGGCCGGCTCGCTGTCACGAATGGCGCGCAGCGCCCGGCCAAAGCGAGAATTGACGATGTTCAAGGCAATGATGAGCGCTAGAAGGACAAAAAGCCAGACGAGATAATAATAAGCCAGGTCGGTCTTGATGGGCATGCCGGCGATCGTCAGCCGCGGGATGCCCGGCAATCCAGTGGAGCCACCAGTGTACTCTTTCCATTCGGTGAAGACGATGTGCACGATGGCGCCAAAGGCCAGGGTGCCCATGGCCAGATAGTGGCTGCGCAGGCGAAAGATGGGGCTGCCGATCAAGGCGGCGATGACGCCGGTGCCCAATGCGGAGGCTATCATGGCCAGCCAGGGCGACCAACCAAAGCGGCCGCTAAGGATGGCCGAGCCATAAGCTCCCAGGCCGAAAAAGGCGGCCTGCCCCAAGGAGATCTGTCCGGCATAGCCCATGAGTAGGCAAAGGCCGATGGTAGGGATGGTATAGATACCGACAAAGATCAAGGTGCTCAAAGCATAGGGCGTATTCAGCCATAGGGGTATGGTGCCTACCAGGAGGGCAAAGAGCACTATGGCGACTAGGCGACGCCGACTTTGAAGGCGGGCATAAAGAGCCTGAGCGGTCACGAGCGTCTTCTCCTCAAACGCAGACTGGTGGTGCGGCCCACCAAGACGAGAAAGAGGGCCAGATAAGCAACCCCGTCCTTGATCCCCGAGCTGAACAGGCCGGCGGTGAACGATTCGAGCACGCCGAGGACCAACCCACCGGCCACCGCCGCCGGTGTCGACACCATGGCCCCCATAATAGCGGCTACAAAGCCCTTTAGCCCCAATCCCAGCCCCATATCGTATGTGACCAGCGTCAACGGGGCGATGACGATCCCGGCCACCGCGCTCATGCCGGCACTGATGCCATATGAAAGCAAAGCCATGGCCTCGCTATCCACACCCATGAGTTCCGCCGATTGGCGATTGATGGCGCAAGCACGCACGGCTTTGCCCAACAACGTGTGTTCGAAAAAGAGGTACAGCGCGACAAGGACGATGAACGCCACGGCCATGATCCACAGACGTTGACGGCTGAGGACGGCGCCGAAAAGGCACAGCGGTGCGCCTGGGCTGAACTCAGGCAAGGAATAGGGGTTGGTGCCCCAAAAGAGCAAGCCCAGCCCGCGCAGCGCGATGGCTGTGCCGATCGTGATGATGATCAACGTGACCTCGGGGGCGTGTCTGGCGGGGTGGATTGTCAGGCGGTGTACTGCGGCGCCGATGAGGGTGACCAAGAGCACGGCTATCAACGCGGCAGCTACAAAAGGCAGTCCCAGGCCCAGGAAGGTCACCGCTAGCATAGCGCCCAGCATGACGAATTCGCC
>JACIWY010000449.1 GCA_014360745.1 Chloroflexota bacterium | reverse complement strand
AGCGAAAGGACGAGGTCCTTCCTCGTCCTTTCGCTTTTTGTACTTGTTTGCTCTTGGTGGAGATGGCGGGAATCGAACCCGCGTCCAGAAAGTTCGACCAGAGATCTGCTACAGGCTTAGTCGATCCCAATGTTTCTCGCAGGTCCTTCGTCGATCGACCGAGTCCAGACCTGCCAGCCGATAAGGTCTTGGGTCAGGGGTTATCGGCGTCTCCCCGACCGCAGCCCGATTTTATCGACGCCCGATCTGGGTCTCTCGGGCCCAAGCCCCAGGCGGACGTGATCGGACGCGTTGCCGATCATTTGGCTTAGCTCAGCCGCTATTACGCGGCGAGAGCATAGGCCGGTGCGTAAGTGTCGTTGGCACTTATTGGTGTTGCCCCTGATTTACGAGGTTGAGGCACCTCGGCCTGCAATCTCTGACCAGCCCTCCCTGTCGAAACCGTGTCATCCCCGCGCAAATATTATAGCCGATTGTTCAAGTTTGACAAGTTTGATCTCACATTGCCAGCTTCCTATAATGCGCGCACACAACACATCGGAGGAGGCAAGGAGCATGACACAAGCCCAGGTAGGCGTCATCGGTGGCAGCGGTCTCTATGAGATCGAGGGAATCTCTGATATCGAGCGGGTGGACATCGACACACCCTTTGGTCGTCCCAGCGACCAGATCGTCGTTGGCACGCTATCGGGGGTACGAGTGGCTTTTCTTCCACGTCACGGCCGAGGGCATCGCATCAGCCCCAGCGAGTTGCCGGCCCAGGCCAATGTATGGGCTATGAAAATGTTGGGCGTCACCCATCTTCTCTCCATAAGCGCCGTCGGCAGCTTGCGTGAGGAGTTCAGGCCGCGCGACATCGTTATCCCCGATCAGATTCTGGATCGCACCAAAGGGGTGCGCCCGGCGACCTTTTTCGGCAATGGGGTGGTGGTGCACATTGCCTTTGCCGAGCCTTATTGCCCGGAGTTACGCCAGATCGTGTTTGAGGCCGCGTCGCAGACGGCGGCCGCGCAAGAGATAGGTGTGCGCGTTCATAACGGGGGCACGATGGTGGTCATGGAGGGACCACAATTTTCGACCAAAGCCGAGTCATACTTCCATCGTCAGATAGGCGGCGACTTGATCGGTATGACTGCGCTGCCCGAAGCCAAGCTGGCCCGCGAAGCCGAGCTTTGTTACACCACCGTAGCTATGGTCACCGATTACGATTGTTGGCACGAATCGGAAGAGTCGGTCACCGTGGAGATGGTTGTGCAGAATCTGCTGGCCAACGTAGATGTGGCCAAGCGCATCCTCAAAACCGCCTTGCCCCGCATCGCTTCCGCCCCACGGGCATGTGGCTGCGACCGTGCTCTAGCCGATGCAATTATCACTGCCCGCGAAGCCATCCCGCCGGAACGAGCCAAAACGTTAAAATTGCTATTGGGGAAATACCTGGGCTAAAAAATCCTAGTATTTCTCTCGCATCGCTTCGCGGATGCCGCGCTGCACGGCGCGATCCGTCTCGCGCTCGCGGATCGCTTCGCGCTTGTCATATTGACGTTTGCCCCGCGCCAGGCCGATCTCGACCTTAGCGCGGTTGTTCTTCAGGTACAAGCTGAGAGGCACCACCGTATAACCTCGCTCGTCGACGCGGCTGCGCCAACGTTCGATCTCGCGGCGGTGCAGCAGCAATTTGCGGTCACGATTCGGGTCATGATCCTGGTAACTGGCCGAGGCATAGCCGGCGATATGCGCGCCCACCAGCCACGCCTCGCCGTTCCGGAAGGCGACGTAGCTGTCGCGCAAATTGACCCGACCGGCGCGGATCGATTTGATCTCCGAACCGGTGAGCACGATGCCCGCCTCAAGGGTATCCTCGATGTGATAATCGTGATACGCCTTGCGATTGCGGGCGATCAGGCGATTGCCGCCGCGGACGGGCTCTTGTTGCTTCTGTGCTTTGGGCATGGTGGTTATTATGTCCCGCTTTGCAGATACTGAACCGCCCGGTCGAGCTGCGGATCTCGGTCGGCCTGCATATCTTCCGGCGTCATTTCCACAGCGATGTCAGGCTCGATCCCCTCGCCATCCAAGTTATCGCCGTTTGGGCGATACCAGCGCGCGATGGTGACCCGAAGGCTCGAGTCATCGGGGAACTGGTGCGTGCTTTGCACCGAGCCCTTGCCATAGGTCCGCTGGCCGATAAGGAGGCCGCGCCCGTTGTCCTTAATGGCTCCGGCCACGATCTCGGAGGCACTGGCGCTGCCTCCATTCACCAACACGACCAAGGGAATATCGGTGGCCAGCCCACTCCGATGCACCCGATATTCCTGGATAGGCCGGCCTCGTTCCTTTTCGGTGAGCACCAGAGCGTTTTGGGGCAAAAACTCGCTGGCTACATCGACCGCTTTTTGCAGGTATCCGCCCGGGTTGCCCCGTAGATCCAAGATCAGTCCCTGCGGATTCTGGGCAAGGAGTCCGGCTAGGGCTTCATGGACTTTGCGATCCGATACAGCGTTAAACTCGGTCAATTTGAGATAGGCTATATTCCCCTCGATCAGGCGCGAGTCGATGATAGGGCTTTCGACGCGGGCGCGAGTGACCGGTACCACAAAGGGCGTCGGCAAGCCCTCCCGGCGGATGAGCAGGCGCACCACGCTGCCCTCTGGCCCTCGTATGAGAGCCACAGCCTCCAGCAGGCTCAAGCCCTCCACCGATTTGCCATCCACCTCCAGGATGACGTCCCCGGCGCGCAAACCGGCAGCCAACGCCGGGCTGTTGGGCAGAGGGCGCACGATGGTCAATTGGCCGTCGATCATGTTTACCGAGGCGCCAATGCCTTCAAAGGAGCCCTGCATGTCTTCGCTAAGGATCTTGGCGTGCAACGGCTCGACAAAGACGGTGTGTGGGTCGTTCAAGCTGTTCACCATGCCGGCGGCAGCGCCATAGATCATCTTGTCGCGCTGGATGGCTTCGGGCTCGATGTATTCCCGTTCCAAAATGTCCCAGATGTTCCATAGCAACTCGACCTTTTGCTGGCGATATTCTTCCACCGATTGTTGCTCAGCAAGCTCTTCGCCCAGCAAAAAGGGCGCGGACGAGGCAATAACTTGGCGTAACTCCGGCTTGTAGAACCAAACGGTGCCCGCACCGGCGGCAAAGCCTATCAGCAATAGCGAGAGCGATAGCACGAGCGTGACGGCGATATGCATCCTGCCGATGCCCGACGCTCGAGCACGCAAAGGCTAAG
>JACIWY010000448.1 GCA_014360745.1 Chloroflexota bacterium | reverse complement strand
GTATGCGCGGGATGATGATCACCGTCGAGGGCGAGGATTACATGATCCTGGCCGAGGCCAAGGGGTTGAAGTCGAGGCGCATTTTCACCCGCTATGGCATGCGCAACGCCATGTTGCCCCTGATCACCGGCCTGGGGCTGGCCATCGGGCAGTTGGTGACGGGCCAGATCTTGGTCGAATCGCTTTTTGGCTTTCCCGGCATCGGCACCCTGCTTAGCTCGTCGATCCGCTTGTTCGACTATACCACCATCTATGGCATTACCTTTTTGGTGATCCTGTCTGTGGGTGTCGCTACCTTCGTTCTGGACATCACTTACCCGCTCATTGATCCGCGCATCCGTCTGGGAGGGAGACGTTGAGATGGCCTTCTTCCGTTATCTACGGCGCAACAAACGGCTGGCGGCGGGGATCTCGATTTTGCTCTTTCTCTTTCTTTTCGCCACCCTGGGCCGATTGATCGCGCCACCTGAGAATGCTTATGCTCTGGCCGTGCCGGCCAATCAACCGCCCTCATGGGAACATCCCTTCGGCACCGACAGCCAAGGGCGCGACTTGCTCGCCTGCGCTGTGATGGGCACCTATCTGACGGCGCGCATCGGCTTTTTGGCCGGCCTGATCGGGCTGGCGGCGGGTACCGTGCTGGGCTTTGTCGCCGCCTACTTTGGCGGTGTGCTCGATACCGTCGTGCGCTGGCTGGTCGATGTCTTGTTGACCGTGCCGAGCCTCCTGGTGCTCGTGGTCATCGCCGCCACCCTGCAGCGTACGCTGAGCCCCACGAGCATGTCGCTGATCCTGGCCTTGTTGGCCTGGATGGGGCCCACGCGTAGCATTCGCTCTCAGGTGCTTTCGTTGCGCGAGCGCGCCTTTGTGCGCGTGGCCAAGCTGTCGGGGATGAACGACCTGGAGATCATCTTCAGAGAGCTATTGCCCAACCTGCTGCCCTTTTTGGGCGCCAGCTTGGTCGGCTCGGTGACGGGTGCGATCTTTGCCTCCCTCGGCCTGGAGCAGTTGGGCCTGGGGCCCATGCGCGAGCCCACGCTGGGCATGACGATTTACTGGGTGCAATATTATGGCGCCTTTGTGCGCGGCATGTGGTGGTGGATCCTCACCCCCATCTCGGTGATCGTCCTGCTCTTCATGGGGCTCTTTTTCCTCTCTGCTGGGCTCGATGAGTTTGCTAATCCCAGAGTGCGGAGGGTGGTATGAGCGAGCCCACATTGCGCGTGAACAATCTAAAGGTTTACTACTATACGGAGAGGGGCGCGGTCAAGGCGGTCGACGACGTCAGTTTCGACCTGGGCCAGCAGGTGCGCCTTGGGTTGGTGGGCGAATCGGGCTGTGGTAAATCCACCATGGCCATGGGCATTATGCGCCTCATCAAAAGCCCGGGCCGCATCGTGGGCGGGCAGATCTTGTTGGATGGGGTGGATCTTCTCCAGCTTTCCGAGGAAGAGATGCGACGTGCTCGGCTGAGCCAGGTCAGCCTCATTCCGCAGGGAGCCATGAACTCGTTGAACCCCGTGGTGCGGGTGCGCGATCAGATTATCGACGGCATCATCGACCACGAGGACAATATCAGCAAAGCCGAATTGGACGCTCGGGTGGAAGACGTGCTGCGCTCCGTCGACCTGCGGCCCAGCGTGGCCAACATGTTTCCCCATGAGCTGAGCGGCGGCATGAAGCAGCGCGTCTGCGTGGCCATCGCCATTTCGTTGCGGCCCAAGCTCGTCATCGCCGATGAGCCCACCAGCGCCCTTGACGTCGTGGTGCAGCGGCAGGTGATGGAAACGATCCAGCGCCTGCAGCGCGAGATGGGTATCTCGATGATCCTCATCGGCCATGATATGGGTTTGATGGCGCAGTCGGTGGAGCAGCTCGCCGTGATGTATGCCGGCAAACTGGCCGAGTTGGCCAGCACCGAGGCCATCTTTGAGGAGCCGCTGCATCCCTATACGGAGTTGTTGATCAGCACCTTGCCCACGCTCAAAACCAAAGGGGTCTTTCGCGGCATTCCGGGCATCACCCCCTCCTTGCTAGATCCACCGCCCGGCTGCCTTTTCCACCCCAGGTGCCCGAGGGCCGAGAAGATCTGTTCGGCAGAGGTTCCGTCGTTGAGGGAAATAGTTCCTGGGCGTTGGGTCGCCTGTCACTTGGTTCAGTGAGGGAGTGTCATGACGCCGATTCTTGAGCTACGTAATGCGACCAAGATTTACGCCGGCGGCCTGCTCCGACGCCGGTCGACCGTGGCCCTGGAGGGTAGTTATCTGTCTGTGGGTGAGGGGCGGCCGCGGATCACGGCCATTGCCGGCGAGAGCGGCAGCGGCAAGACAACGATGGGCATGTTGCTGCTGGGTTTCATCGAGCCCACCAGTGGCGAGATCCTGTATCGGGGGAAGAACCTAGCTCAGGCCAGCCGAGAGGAGTTGCGACGCTTTCGTCAGGAAGTACAAGCCATCTTTCAGGACCCCTTTGAGGTCTATAATCCCTTTTACAAGGTGGATCACCTCTTGACGGTGCCCATCGCCAAATTTGGCCTGGCCAAGACCAAAGAAGAGCGCCGGGAAAAGATAGAGAGCGCGCTGATTAACGTGGGCCTGCGCCCGGAGGAGACGCTGGGGCGCTATCCTCATCAGCTCAGCGGGGGCCAACGTCAGCGCATCACCGTGGCCCGCGCACTGATCCTCAACCCGCAGGTGATCATCGCCGATGAGCCGGTCTCGATGGTAGATGCCTCGTTGCGGGCGACCATCCTCGAGGCGTTGCGCCACTTGAACCGTGAATTGGGCATCTCGATCCTTTACATCACCCATGACCTGGCCACGGCATACCATATCTGCGATAACATCCTCGTGCTTTATCAAGGCTCTGTGGCCGAAGCGGGGGATGTGGACGGGATCATTCTGGAGCCCCAACACCCTTATACCCAGCTTTTAGTCGGCTCCATTCCTTGGCCCGATCCCAAACGCAGATGGGGAGAGGAGGCCATTGTGTCACAAGGGGACGTGGCCGGCCAGGCTACCCATGGGTGCAAGTTCGCGCCGCGTTGCCGTTACGCGATGGATATCTGTCGGGAGACTCGGCCTCCTCATTATCGCACTGCAGAGACCCGGGCCGTGGCCTGCTTTCTCTATCGCGATTCGCCGGTGCTGCCTCCAGAGGAGATCAACTCTGTGCTCGATACCTAAAGGCGCTGTCTCCGATGGACGTTTGGGGGCGCAGGGCTCTGGCCCTGC
>JACIWY010000447.1 GCA_014360745.1 Chloroflexota bacterium | reverse complement strand
CCCGGGATCGCCTCATAGATGCGCAGTGTATTCTGATAGGCCAGCTCAAAGAGGCGGTCGAGACAATAATGAACGATCTCGGGGTAGAGCACCAAATCCATAAAAGCCTGCTCTTGGCCGCGCAGATTCTTGTAGATGAGAAAAGGTTCCGAGCCTCCTCCACGGATGGGATACTCTTCATAGGGTGCGATCTGGGCGGGCAGGTCGCTGTAATCCCACCAATCGGGATCGGGCCAATGGTAATTGGCCTCGATCTCTTCCACCGACGTGTACGCGGCCAGAGGATGAACCACCGCCTCGCGATAAACGCCCGTGCCATAGTCAACGTTCTTATAGGTGATGCCGTATACATCTTGGTCATCCGGGATGGGCGGCCCGACATAGCGCGGCGAGACGGAAAAAGGGCGGTCGATGTGCAATCGCTTGAGCAGTGCCATCTCATCGGCCAGCCCCAGGTATTTGAGCAGCTTCTCCTGAGCCTCCGCGGTCGTCCAATAATCCATAGGCACCCGATCGGGTGTCCGGCGCTGCAACACGGCCAGCCAACGCTCCCGGGGGGTCATCGTCTCTTTGGGCATGGTCTTTTCCTCAAGGGATGGAATGGTGCCGATCACTTGGATTCTATCGCCGCTGATAGCGATTCGTCAAACGCCCACTCTGGCACGGAGCTCTGCCCCACGAATCGGCGAGCGAGGACGCCCGCCCCCCTCTCTCGACGATCCCATCTTACCTTTCGACGGCCCCGGCGAGCATGAGCTTGGAATATTCGAAAGGGTTGACAAAATTTAATCCATATGTTATAATATTTAAAGATTAAATTAAATTCCATTTTCGGGAGATCTTTATATGGCCAACCCAATTCTCGGACGCTGCCCGGTATGCGGCGAAGCGCTCCAGGTGACCGAACTGCAATGCCGCGAGTGCGATACGACCATCCAGGGCCGCTTTGAGCTTGGCCCCTTCCAACGGTTGACCGCCGAACAATTGGCTTTTGTCGAGACGTTTATCCGCTGCGAGGGCAAGATCACCCGTGTGGAGCAGGAACTGGGCCTCTCTTACCCCACTGTGCGCAACCGCCTGAACGAGGCCATCCGCGCACTGGGCTACGAGGTAGAGGAGGAAGAGGAGTTCGCCCTCAGCCCCGAAGAACGACAGGCCATCCTGGAGCGATTGGCCAAGGGCGAGATTTCGACCGACGAAGCCATCGAGTTGCTCAGGGTCAGGTAAGATGACCGTATGGCTTGCCACACAGCCGTTAATCGGCGAACACATCCGGCCTTTTGATCCACGGCGCGACTTGGAGGGGCTGGCCGATCTGATCGAGATCGCCTTTGGCCGCGAACTGGCCTTGACCGAAAGCCGCATGGTGCAGGATATGCGCCAGGTGGCCCAGTGGGGGCCGATCCTCTGGGCAGCTCAGGCCTTCCAGCTTTTTGCCGGTTACGTTTGGGTCGAAGGCGACACCCTGGTGGGCAACGTCAGCTTTTCCCGTGACAAACAAGCCGATGATACCTGGATCATCGCCAACGTGGCCGTGCTCCCCGAATACCGTGGGCGTGGCATCGCCGGGCGCCTTATGGATGCGGCGATCGAGCACATTCGTCGCCAAGGAGGGAAGCGCATCCTGTTGCAGGTAAAAGCCGAAAACGAGCCCGCCCGGGCCCTGTACAGGCACCGGGGCTTTGTGCCGTTCGACACTTTGCACGAGCTCTCTCTGTCGCCGGCCCATTGGCCTCTATTGCTCGGCTCGCCGGACAAGCGACTACGGCCGGTGCGGCGGGGGGATCAGCAAGCGCTCTTCCGCTTGGTGCAGGCCAGCACGCCGCCCGAGGTCTTGCGCCGGCGCCCCATCCGGGCGTCCGACTTTCGGCGCAATATCTTTTGGCAACTCGGGCAAACGCTCCGTTTGCTGCTCGGCGGCAAAGCGCTCTTGGAGTTGATCGCCGAGGGAGACAAGGGGCTCCTGGCCTACGGCGCCCTCACCGCTCAGCTGTTGCGCGGCTCCTATGAGATGGCCATCCATGTCTTGCCCGAACAGCGTGGTCACTGGGAATTGGCGCTCATCCAGGGGTTGTTTCATCTCCTCGAACGGCTGCCCCGGCAAACCGTTCGTGCCAACGTTTCTAGCTCGCATCCGGAAGCTCTCCAGGCTTTTGAGTGCATGGGCTTCCGCACGTTGCGCGTGTTGGAGCAGATGTCGTTGGAGCTTGAGGAATAGCCGGCGCACTGTGCCGGATGTTCTACCTGCGGCCGCAGGACTTATCGTGGTGTGGCCGGCGCAAGCCGAGCCCAAGTTTATCTGGTAAGGAAAGGTTACTCATGACGACGAGAGAGGAACGAATGCAGATACTGAAAATGGTCGAGAATGGGACCATTTCGTCCGCCGAGGCGGCGCGGCTGCTCGAGGCGCTGGAGGAACGCAGCGACAAAGAACAAGCCGAGGAAAAACACTCGCCCCCGCGTTGGTTCCGCGTGCGCGTGACGAACTTGCGCACGGGCAAACCCAAAGTCAATGTGAACATCCCCATGGGCCTGGTGAACGTCGGCATGCGCATGGGCGCCAAGTTCGCGCCCGATATGGCCGGCATCAACATCGACGAGATCATTCGGGCGGTAAAAGAGGGAACCCAGGGCAAGATCATTGACGTCGAGGACGAAGAAGACGGCGAGCGCGTAGAAATTTATGTGGAGTAGAAATCATGAACGAGATCGATCAAGAGCGCGTCATCGAGGTGGGGAGCGAGTGTTCCGTCACCGTAGAGAGCACATCGGGTGATCTGACCATCCTCGGCTGGGACAAGCCCCAGGTCGCTTGCTCCAAGAGCGAGAAGCGCGTGTCGGTGGAACAGCGGGGAGCCTCTGTGCACCTGCGCCCTATAAAGGGCAGCGAAGATCTGACGGTGATGGTGCCACATTTGTGCGACATAGCCGCCCGCACCACCAGCGGCGATATCGAACTAAAAGAGGTGCGTGGTCGCATCGACATACAGAGTATGTCCGGAGATGCGACGGCCGAGGACGTTCGAGGAGACCTATCCGCTCATACCATATCGGGCGACATTTCGATCTCCGGCGACCAGATCGAAGCCCTCAACCTGGGCTCGGTCAGCGGAGACATCGACGTACGCGCACCGTTGAGCCAAGAGGGCAGTTACGACCTGCACACCGTCAGCGGCGATGTGCATCTGTGGCTGCCCCTCGCCCAGCAGTGCACCGTCGATTGGCGTTCGATCTC
>JACIWY010000446.1 GCA_014360745.1 Chloroflexota bacterium | reverse complement strand
CCGGCGGCGATGGCCATGGCCAAGAAGGCGTTGTTGATCGCCTCGCGATCGGGCAGCCCGAAGGAAACGTTGCTGGCGCCTAGGGTCATATTTACGCCCAACTCTTGGCGTACGCTGCGGATAGCCTGCAAGGTTACTTTGGCGGCGTTGCCGTCTGTGCATACGCTGAGCGCTAAACAATCGATCAGCACGTCTTGTCGTGGGATGCCCAACGCCTCGGCGCGCTCGACGATCTTTTTGGCGATGGCCACTCGTCGCTCCGGATCGGCGGGGATGCCGTCGTCGTCCATGGCCAGGCCGATGACCGCTGCGCCATATTCTTTGGCCAGAGGCAAGACGCGCGCTAACGAGGCTTCCTCGCCGTTGACCGAGTTGATCAACGCCTTGCCCTCGTAAACCTCGAGCGCGGCACGCAGGGCCTGGGGGTTGGCCGAGTCGATGCACAGCGGCACATCGGTCACCTCCATGACCGCCTTGACCGCCATGGGCAACACTTCCACCTCGTCGACTCCTACCGCGCCGACGTTCACATCCAATACAGCGGCCCCATCGGCCACTTGTGACTCGGCGAGTTGGCGCACGCGGCTCATATCTCTGGCGACCAACGACTCCGCTAGTCGCTTCTTGCCGGTCGGGTTGATGCGCTCTCCAATGATGACCGTGGGGTGATCTGGCCCGATGATGACTTCTCGGGTCTTGCTGCGAATCCTTGTCTCCATGCCTTCGTCCTCCATTTGTATGGTCTGATCAGCTGAAAAGGCTCCCCATCCGTCGGCTTGGCGCTCACGACCGTTTACGACGCCCTCGCCCCAATAGGCCGCGCTCTTTCAGGAAACGTTGGGCTGCGCGACGTGGCGATTCGCCACGAATGGCCGTTCGGCCGTAAAGCTCGGCCATTGCCTGTTCATCCAAGAGTTGGGTCAGCTCGGCCAGATGTTGCTGCAGATCAGGAAATTCCTGGGCGGTCGCGGCGCGCACCGCCACAGCCAAGCTCGAGGCGAGGAAAAAGCCCTTGTCGTCGCGCAACATGCGCAGTTCCCCGCCGATAACCTCCACATCGTTGCCATAGCCCAGGGCACAGTCGCATTCTCCGCGCCGCAGCCCCGCGTATCCCTCTTCGATACTGCGACGATACCGCTTGTCCGGCGCAAAATACAATTGATACACGCGCTCCAGACCGCGCAACCCCCCGGCCTGCTCATAAAACCATTCGGGGGCGCAAAGGGTCAGGTCGGGCTCGCGGCTGGCCAGCAAACGCGCCAAATCGCTCACCGTGCGCACTTTATAGCCTGCCGCGAGCTTCTCGGTCATCACCAAGCCGGCCGAGCGTTCGCAGGGCGCCGGCGGCAGCCAGAGGATGCCGTTCCAGCGATCCTCGTCGCGCACGCGGCGATACAACTCGCCGGCGTCAGCGATGGGCTGATCGTGCCCTAGCCAAGAGGTCCACACATCCCCTGTGTAGGCCCAGACCACATCGACCGTGCCGGCCTCCAAGGCGCGCCGTACCGCCCACTCGTCGGCAAAACCCACTCGATCCACCACCGCATAGCCGGCCGCGTTTAATGTCAGGAGCGTCAACTGGCCTAACACCATCTGCTCCGGCGTCTTGGCCGAGGCGACGGTCACCGACTGGCGTTTGCGAACATCGGGCAAACAGGCGCTCAGCAGCTCCGATGTCAGGGCGAACAACAGAAACAGGACGAGCAGAGCCGGCCTGGCGCGTTTGGCGCCTCTTTGGCGCATTCCTTTATGGGTTGAGCACATAACGTTCGCCGACCCAATGCTCATCGAGCCGCAACTGCCCGTTAGTCCGCTCGCGCAATAGCTCGGCCACTTCGGCGAGCTTGGTGTAGGGCACGGCAATATCGAGCGTAACCCGATCGCTAAAGGATGGTTGCTCGATGATCACCTCATAGCGTGGCAGCAGATATTGCAAATGCCCATAAAGGCCATAATCCACCTCAATGCGCGCCAGACGATGCAAAACACACTCCACCGTTGCCAGATTGTGCACCGCCTCGCGCACAGCTGCGCTGTATGCGCGCACCAAGCCGCCGGCGCCTAATTTGATGCCGCCAAAATAGCGGGTGACGACGGCCACGACCTCTAAAAGCTCTGAGCCCTCAAGAACGCTCAGCATAGGCCGACCGGCCGTGCCGCCGGGTTCTCCATCGTCGGAAAAGCCACACAACCCATGTGGGCCATCATCGATGCGATAGGCCCAAGCGTTATGGGTGGCGTCGGCGTACTCTGTGCGCACACGCTCGACAAAGGCCGTGGCCGCTTCCACATCCGCGGCGTGCCCGACCGTGCCGATAAAGAGCGAGTTCTTGATCTCCAGCTCGCTCTGGGCCGTCTCCGCTGGGATGCGATAACGTTCGGGTCGCCCGTGTCGGACCTCCTGAATCGCAGGCATGGTCTCCTTCGCCTCTCGATGCCGCGAACTCATGGCAGGTTATTCTAGGGGCGAGTATTGGGGATGTCAAAAGGTGCAGACCCTACCGGCCCACTAAAAGGTTCGCCTTCGCCTCTGGGCTTCTTGTATAATCGGAAAAAGGCGGGCGTTTGGTTTGTTTGCGGGCCGTTGCTCGCTACCTGGGGGCTCGTGCGCCGGAAAAAGGAGGACCGGCCGTGGTTTGGCGATCCTGCAAAAGGAAGCGGGTGGAAGGTCATGGCTGAAGCATTTGCGGCCAGGGAGCGCATCTGGCGAGCTATCTGGCGCCACAAGTTACACGTTGAGCCTCGCGCGCTTGATCTTGCTCCACACCATGTGCGCGAGCACTATGAGCATATTTGGGCGCCGGCCGAGAGATTGCGCAGTGCGTTAAAAGACTTGCCGCTCGGCCTTTTGGCCCTCTGGCGCGATGCCGAGGCGGGGCATGTCGTTTTCACCCACCTGCCCAGCCGCTATGTGCCCGGCGAACAGCCGTGGCATAGCGGGGTGTTGATCGGCGTCTGTTATCTCTCGGTTACAGAGCTGCTCGACGATGTCTGGCGTGCGTTGCGGGCCTGGCTCGATCTTCTCGATCATCTGCTGGGCAGCGGCGCCCGGCCGGAAGGGGGCCGCTTTTCCTCGGGCGCCGGGCTGACGCCGCGATTGCAAGAAGCAGCGCAGCGTTTCCTGTACATAGAATCCCTGGGGTACGGGCATCGAGAATTGGGCGCCGCCCACGCAGGTGATTATTTCGCCCTCACCTTGGCCTTGTATTTGCGAGATCCTCGACGCCTTAATGTCC
>JACIWY010000445.1 GCA_014360745.1 Chloroflexota bacterium | reverse complement strand
AGATGAAGGCCATTGGAAGCGCCGGGAAAACCGAGCGCCGCAGGGCAACCTGACAAGGGTCGACGCCGTTTTAACCGCCACAAGGCCCGATAGGAGTGGTAAAAGAAAAGGAGCTCTTTCCAGAGCTCCTTTTCTGTGGGCGCGACAGGACTCGAACCTGTGACCTCACGGATGTGAACCGTGCGCTCTGACCAGCTGAGCCACGCACCCCAACAACCGCTAGTATAGCACACTCTCGATGATCGCGCAAAACCGGCGCGTTTTTCACGTTGCCAAGCCTTTACTCGAACAGTATAATGACCCCACCATTCGCCGGGTGGACGAACTGCGTCCCCTTCCATGTCGCTTCCTCCGCTACAGAGAGGCCCGGATCGACATGGGTTGGAAGAAGGAGAAAAAAAGTTTTTATGAAAAAGCTACAACTTGGCGCTATGGGACTGGCTTTGGCCCTCATGCTGGCCCTGGCTGTGTCGGGAATGGCCCAGACACCGACGCCGACCTCGATACCCACCACTACCGAGCCATCCCCGACGCTCATCATCACGGCGACGATTACCGACACCCGACCGCCGACGGCGACTATGGTGGCGCCCGTGACCACCACCGTGACGGAAGTGGTCTCGCTGCCCATCCTCTCCGCCGTAACATCCACCCAAGTGATGACCGCCGAGGTGACGGCTACGCCCACCATTACCGCGATAGGGGAAAGCGTCGGCACTCCCGCGCCACAAACGCCCCCGGCTGGCGAGGCGGCGCTCGAGCTGACCATCTATAACCGCAATCTGGGCTTGGTCAAAGAGGTTCGCACCGTCGATCTGCAAGAAGGTTTGAACGAAATCCAACATTCGGGGGTGGCCTCAGCCATTGACGCCACCAGCGTCAACTTGCAGGCTTTGGACGCTCCCGAGAGCGTCCGTGTGCTGGAGCAATTCTATCGATACGACCTCGCCAGCACCCGCCAACTGTTGAGCCGCTATGAGAGCCAACGAATCGGCGTGCGCACCGAGTCGGGCACAGCCTACACCGGCACCTTGCTCTCCGTTCAAGACGACGTCATCCTGGCCACTGAGGAGGGCCTTCAAGTCGTCAAGATGGAACGTATCCAAGAGTTCGCCCTGCCGCCGCTGGCAAGCCTCGTCACCCAGCCGACGCTCATCTGGCTATTGACGGCGGAGGAAAGCGGCCCGCAGCGCATAAGGGTTACTTATTTGACAGGCGGGCTCGACTGGCAGGCCGGTTACAACGCCATGCTTTCTGCCGATGAAGAGGTTCTCTCGTTGATCGGCTGGGTGACGGTAGAAAACCAGAGCGGCGCCAGCTACCAGGACGCACGGCTCAAGCTGGTCGCCGGGGATATTCACGTCGTGACGAACGAACGGGTTATGCTCAAACAGGTCGAAGCGGTCCGCGCAGCGCCCCAGCCCGCCATCGAAGAGCGCCCTCTCTCCGAGTTCCACGTCTACGAGATACCGCGCCCGGTGACGTTGCCCGATCGCCAGGCGAAGCAGCTCGAGTTCATCTCCGCACCGGTGGTCACGGCGACCAAAGTATACCTTCTGGACGCGGCGCCCCAAGTGCCGATCCCCGCGGGCACGGCCAATATCGATCCTCACTTTGGCGCCGGCATGGATACGCCGATCCAAGTGCGCCTGGAGATCACCAACAGCATAGAAAACGGTCTGGGCATCCCCCTGGCCGCCGGTATCGTGCGCGTCTATCAGGAGGATCCGGCCGGCGGCGCGGAGTTGATCGGCGAGGATCGTATCGCGCACACGCCGCGAGGCGAAGAGATCGACCTCGCCCTAGGCAACGCCTTTGACGTAGTGGGTGAACGCACGCAGCTCAATTTTCGCCAACTCGGCGAGCGCAGTTTGGAAGAGACCTTGCGCATCACGGTGCGCAACCACAAAGAGCGAGATATCGTCGTGCGCGTGATCGAGCGGCTGTTCCGCGCCGAGGATGCCGAGATTTTAGAGGCCAGCCAGGATTGGACCATGCTGGATGCTCATACGGCCCGCTTTCTCTTGCCGGTTCAAGCCAACGCTCAAGCGAGCATCACCTACACCGTGGAATACCGTTGGTAGGGCGTATCCTTGTAGGTACCGGGCGCCGGCCCTTGGAAGAGCTTAAAAGCGCCCGGCACCTGGCACGACAAAAGATATTCCCATCTTTGCCGGGGAGGAAGAGCTTATGATCGCAAGACGCGCCCGGGAAATCCCTCCCTTCCTGGTCATGGACGTCCTGGAGCGGGCCCATGCCATGGAACGACAGGGGATCGATATCATTCACCTTGAGGTGGGCGAGCCCGATTTCCAGCCGCCGGAATGCGTGCGCGAGGCCGTCTGCAACGCCTTGCACGAAGGGCATACCCATTATACCCACAGCCTCGGCGATTTGGAGCTGCGCGAGGCCATCTCCGCCTATTATCGCCACACCTATAACGTGAACGTATCGCCAGAACAGATCATCGTCACCTCCGGCACCTCACCAGCCATGTTATTGCTGTTCGGCGCCCTCTTGGACGTTGGCGACGAGGTGATCCTCTCCGATCCGGGCTATGCCTGTTACCCCAACTTTATCCGTTTCGTCGGCGGCGTGCCGGTGCCCGTCGCCGTCTATGAAGAAGATGGTTTCCAATATCGCCCGGAGATGATCGCTGTCAAAATCGGCGCCCGCACCAAGGCCATCTTGATCAACTCCCCCTCCAACCCCACCGGCAACCTGCTTTCGCCGGAGCGTATGCAAGCCTTAGCCGAGATGTCGCCCTATATCATCTCGGACGAAATCTATCATGGGCTGGTGTACGAGGGGCAAGAGCACACGATTTTGGAATATACCGAGCGCGCCTTTGTGTTGAACGGCTTTTCCAAGCTTTACGCCATGACCGGGCTGCGCCTGGGGTACGTCATCGTCCCACCCGAGTTTGTACGCCCCATGCAAAAGCTCCAACAAAACCTCTTTATCTGCGCCAATTCGGCGGTGCAGCGCGCCGGCATCGCCGCACTGGAGCGCGCCGGCGAGGACGTGGCGCATATGAAGCGCATCTACGACGAACGCCGTCGTTTTATGATCGACCGCCTGCGCGAACTTGGTTTCGGGCTGACGGTCGAACCCACTGGCGCTTTTTACGTCTTTGCTAATGCCAAACATCTGTCGCAGGATTCGCACCAGTTGGCCTTTGACATCCTGGAAAAGGCTCATGTCGGCGTTACGCCGGGCATCGACTTTGGCCCCCATGG
>JACIWY010000444.1 GCA_014360745.1 Chloroflexota bacterium | reverse complement strand
ACGCCCCGCTGCCCGGGCAGCGGGGCGCCTTGTTGAGGGCGATGGAAACAGAGACGATTCGCCGTTGGCTGGAAGCAGACCCCTTGTGGCGGCGAGCCATCGCCGCCATGCTGCAAAAGACGTCCGTCTACTTGGTGGGCGGCACGGTGCGCGACGCCCTTTTGCAGCGGCCGAGTTGTGACCTTGACCTGGCGGTGGCCCACGGAGGAATGGCCCTGGCCCGTTATCTGGCCAATATCTTGGGAGGCGCCTACGTGCCCCTGGATGCCGAGCGCGATGTGGGGCGAGTGGTGCTGAGCGGCGACAGCGCTCGCCAGCATATCGACGTGGCCGCCCTGCGCGCGGAAAGCATCGAGGAAGACCTCCGCGCACGCGATTTTACCATCAACGCCATGGCCGTTCCGCTCACGGCGACGGAATGGGGGCCCTTGCTCGACCCCCTGAAAGGTCGCGTGGATTTACAAGCCAAGGTGCTGCGCGCGGCCTCACCCCAGGCTTTCCACCAAGACCCGCTGCGCATCCTGAGGGCGATCCGCCTGCGTGGAGCGCTGGGCTTTCGGATAGAAGCTCAAACCATGGAGCTGATGCAAGCCGCGCTTGCAGGGCTTGGCCGCGTTTCGGCCGAGCGGCTGCGCGATGAGTTGGCGCAAATATTGGCCCTGGATGACGCCGCCGAGGCGTTAAGCTATGCCGCGGATCTCGGCGTCTGGCAGACCGCCTTACCGGAGGTGCCCTCTTTAACGCGAGCCAATGCCCCTCGCCTGATCACATGCCAGATGATCGAAAAATGTCTGCGTTCCGTGTGGGGGCAAGAAGGCAGGCAGGACGCTTGCGCCGGGATGATAGGCGTGTTGCGGCCTTACCGCGCTGAGCTCATCGAGTATTGGCAGCAAGAGTTGTCCGATGAACGCCCCAGGTGGCTGTTGACCAAGCTGGCCGCCGTTTTATTCGATGACGCGGAAGCCGCCCACCGCTCCGCCGATCTGCTTCGACGTCTGCGCTTTAGCAATCGCGAGGTGCAGCACGTAGAGCAATCTCTGCGCGCTGCCCTCGAATGGTGGCCCAGCTTGGACGCCGTCCACTCGCCCCCTTTGGCCGCCTATCGTTACTACCGCGAGGCCGGCGAGGCCGGGGTCGACGGCGCGCTTTTGCGCCTTGCCTCCTCGGCGGCGCAGGGCGCGGGACGGTTGCCTCTGGCACGCAGTGAACTTTTGTTCTCGGCCTGGTTTCGCCACCGCCAAGAGTGGCTGTGCCCACCCCCCCTTCTTTCCGGACATGACATCACGACCATGTTAGCGCTCAGGCCGGGGCCAAAGGTCGGCGAGCTGCTGGAGGCCCTGCGCGAAGCTCAGGTGCAGGGCCTGGTGCGCACGCCGCAGGAGGCAAAAACGTACGTGCGCCAGTTGTACGACATGGGTTGATGCAGCCAACATATGTTCGAAAGGAAAAAGGATGAATTTCGCCGCTTGGTATGCCATTCTTGTGGGCCTGCTCGTGTTCGGACAACAGGGCTTTTTCCTGGCCATGGGCCAGGTGCCTGAGTTGCAGAGCGAGCTTTTGCGCATTTGCTTTCACCTGGCCGGCGAATTCATAACCGCCGCCGGGCTATTGCTCGCAGGGATCGCCGTGCTTAAAAGATGGGCCTGGGCGGCCTCCCTCTACCTGGTCGCGGCGGGGATGTTGCTTTATTCGGTCATCGTCAGCCCGGGACACTTGGCCCAACAGGGACAATGGGCATTCGCGGGCATGTTTGCCCTGTTGTTCGCCCTCGCTTTGGTCAGCATCGTGTGGGTGGCGCGCTCCAAGCGCAGCTGAGGTTTGCAATGAGCACGAATTACGGCCAAGGGGTGGCGGTCGCCGCCGTGGTATGCGTTTTGGCTGCCGGTGGCACGGTAGGCTCGGCGTAAAGGCGGTTGTGCAGGATCAAGGGTATGTCCAGCCGATTGCAACACTCTGCCACGGATACGTCTTGCAGGTCGAGCTCCGTCCAAAAGCCCCAGTTCCACACAATGACCGGGTTGCCCAGGTAAAAACTGCGCGGTCGCCACGACGAGACACCTCGCCCCACTTTGGCGCCATCCAGATAGAGGATGTAGGTCGTGTCGATAACCTCCAGGGTCACCTCATGGGCAGCCGTATCTCCCGGCTCGCCGCGCCAACACGTCACACCGAGCAAACGCGCGCTAAAATCGGCCGCGTGATGATGGATGCGCAAAATGTCCTCGATGCCATAGGGCGATGGGGCGCCGGCCAAGATGCGCAGGCCATCGTAGGGCTGCGAACCGATGCCGACCGTCGTGCCATAGGCGGTGCTCGCCGGAAAGGCCAAACGGAAGGAAAACCGCAGATCTCCCTGAAGCGGCAGTGGGCGCTCAAGCCAGGCCAAGGGAAACGATTCCCCGGCGCGCTCACCGTTGCGCAAGCGCAAGGCCGCTCCGGCAGGCTCGATTTGGCCTTGCCCCGGATCAAAACCCCAGTCCGCCGCGCCCGGGCCGTCAAAAGAGGCCCGCCAGACCGTGCGCCAGAAAGGGCAAGGCGCCGGCTCGTGGCCGGGCGGCGTCGGCGATAGGGTGGGATAGGGGGTGGCCGTCGGTGTGGGAGTGGCGGTTGGCGCGGGCGGGCCGGTGAGCAGGACGAGCTCAGCATCGTCCCAATAACTGTCATTGTGCTTGACGGGATAGAGTTGCTCCCCTCGCACCCAGACGCTAATCTCGCCGGATTCGGTATGGCCGACGCTCTCCAGATAGAGCCACCGATCATAGGCTATTATCGGCGCCGACCATTGAATCCGCTCCGAGTGCCAATCCTCGCCGCCCGTAGGATCCAGCCCCAGCGAGACGCCATATGCCCCAGGAAGAAACGAGTGCGCGGGGATATCCTTGCTGCTAGACCAAACCCACACCCAGATCGAGAAGCGCACCCAGGAATCGGGCGGCACCCGCGCCTTCTGATACAGCCCTGCGGTGTGGGTGGCGTAGGTGGTAAAGAACTTTTGCGCCGCCTGCCCGGAACGAACGCGCGATGTGCCCCGCTCGCCCTTGTATTCCGGGCGCGCGTTGTAAGAAAGAGGGTTGCAATCCGGCTCGGTGGGGGGGCACTTTTGCACCGGGTCGTACCAAAGGTCCCAGCCCTCGGCAACTTCCAACTCGCCGGCCCAGAGGCCGGTGTAAGGATCGTGACGGGTGGAAAAGCCGGCCTCGAAATTCCCATTGCGCAAATAGTTGCCATTAGGGGGAACGGTCGGGGGCGCGACCGTCCA
>JACIWY010000443.1 GCA_014360745.1 Chloroflexota bacterium | reverse complement strand
ATCGACGGCTATGTAAAATTTGAGCACGAGACCAAAAACAAGAAGCGCGTCTCGGTTTATCCGGAGAGGGTCTAGCATGAAGAAGGATATTCATCCTCGCTATTATCCTGAAGCCACGGTAACTTGCGCGTGTGGCAATTCTTGGAAGGTAGGGGCGACGCAAGAGAGCCTGACCACCGATGTTTGCAGCCGGTGCCATCCCTTTTTTACCGGCCAGATGCAGCGCATCGTGGATCGCGGCGGCCAGGTCGAGCGCTTTACCAAGCGTATGGAAGAGGCCCAGCGTATGCAACAAGAGGCCGAAGAGCGCGAGGCCGCGCGCATCCAACGCGCACGAGCGCGCCAATTGGTCGAAATTGTTGACGAAGAGGAAGTGGAGCCGATCGAGCCCGAAGAAACCGCCAAGGAGTAGGCTCCTCGCGCCATCGCACGAACCGCCAGGCAGAGTGGTACCACTCTGCCTTTTTGTTCATATAGGGGGCAAAGCCCGTGGCTTATCATCATCGTTATAACGGCGGTTGGATCGAGGTGATCTGTGGCTGCATGTTTAGCGGCAAAAGCGAGGAATTGATCCGGCGGGTAAACCGCGCTCAAATTGCCCGGCAGAAGGTTCAGGTCTTTCATCATGCGTTAGACCAACGCTACGACGCCTCGTGCATTCGCTCTCATTCCGGCGTTCGTGTCGAGGCCACCATCGCCCGAGATGCCGCGGAGGTGTTGCATCTGGTAGAGCCGGATACCCAGGTAGTGGCCATCGACGAGGTGCAGTTCTTTGATCCGGCCATCGCCGACGTCTGCCAAGCTCTGGCCGATAGCGGCCGACGGGTCATCGTGGCTGGGCTGGATATGGATTTTCGCGGCGAACCTTTCGGCCCCATGCCTCGGCTGATCGCTCAAGCCGAGATAGTGGACAAGCTCCAGGCCATCTGTATGGTCTGCGGCGCTCCTGCCAGCCGCACTCAACGGCTTATCAACGGGCAGCCGGCGTTTTACGAGGATCCGATCATCATGGTGGGGGCCAGTGAGGTCTATGAGGCACGTTGTCGAGCCTGCCATCAGGTGCCGAGAAGGGGCCAATAATGCCTGAACTCAATTACGGCGGGCAGGCTGTCTTGGAGGGGGTGATGATGCGCGGCGTGCGCGAGATGGCCGTCTGCGTCCGACACCCCGCAGGCCATATCGTCACCCACCGCGAACCCCTACCCGGCGCCGTGTATCGTGGCCGTATCGCTCGCTGGCCCTTTTTCCGCGGCCTGGTGATGTTGTGGGATGCCTTGGGCCTGGGAATGCGGGCGCTCATGTGGTCGGCCGATGTGGCCTTGAGCGAGGAGGAAGAAGTGAGTTTCTCCGGGCCGCTGGCCTGGACGACGGTGGCCCTTTCTTTGGCCCTGGGCGTGGGGCTCTTTTTCCTATTGCCGGCTTTTTTGGTCGGCCTGGTCGATCGATACATCCATTCGGCGTTGTTGAGCAACGTGGTCGAAGGGGTCGTGCGGTTGGGTATTTTGATCCTTTATCTGTGGATCATCCGCTTTTTACCCGACGTTCGTCGCGTTTTTGCTTACCATGGCGCGGAGCACAAAACGATCGCCGCCTACGAACATGGCGCGCCGTTGGAGCCGAGTGCGGTGATGGCCTACTCGCGAGCGCACACCCGCTGCGGCACGGGGTTCCTGCTCATCGTGTTGCTGATCTTTATTCTAATCTCCTCGTTGCTCGGCAGGCCTCCGCTGGCCTTGCGCCTGTTATCCAGAATTGTGCTCATTCCGATAGTGGCCGGCATCTCTTACGAGTTTATCAAGCTGGTGGCCAAATATTATGATCGCAGCGTGTTAGCGCGAGCCCTGGCCCTGCCCGGCCTGGCGCTTCAGCGCCTGACGACCCAAGAGCCGGAGCCCGATATGCTCGAAGTCAGCATCTGCGCGCTCAAAGAGGTGCTTCGTGCGGAGGGTCTGCTGCAAGAGGAACGAGAAGCCCAAGGGGTATAGTGACAAGGGTGAAAACCCGCGACAAAACGCGGCGGGATCGAAAAAGGATCCTTTGATCCCGCCGCATTAGCCGATGCGCATTAAGGCAGGACTTGAAGCGCGTCTTGGCGTTCCTGAAGCAGTTCTTCGCCGGTGATGCGTAATCGTTCCCGATCAAAAGGCGACAAGTCAAGCCCTTCGACGATCTGATATACTCCATCTCGGATCGTCACCGGATAGCTGAAAAAGACCCCTTCCGGCGCTCCATAGGCGCCGGCGCTATGCACAGCCATGCTGACCCAGTCTCCCGCTGGGGTGCCGCCGTACCAGCTTTGGACGTGATTGATCAGCGCGTTGGCCGCGCTGCCGGCACTGCTTTGTCCACGGGCCTCGATGACGGCGCTGCCGCGCTTTTGCACCGTAGGGATAAACACCTCGCGGATCCAGTATTCGTCGCCGATCACTTCCGGCGCGGGGCGCCCGCCGATGAGGGCGTGATAGGCATCGGGGTATTGGGTGCCGCTATGATTGCCCCACACCGTCACCCGCGTCACCTCGGCCACCGGCACACCGGCCTTTTTGGCCAACTGGCTCTTGGCCCGGTTATGGTCCAGGCGGGTCATGGCGGTAAAACGTTCGGCGGGAATATCGGGTGCATTGCGCTGGGCTACGAGGCAATTGGTATTGGCCGGGTTGCCGACGACAACCACGCGGATATCGGCGGCCGCGCGTTCGTTGAGCGCAGCTCCTTGGGCCTTGAAGATGGGCGCGTTGGCGCCCAGCAGATCTGCGCGTTCCATTCCTTTGCCACGTGGCCGGGCACCGACGAGCAACGCCCAATTGGCCCCATCAAAGGCCATCCGCGCGTCGTCGGTGAGGATCACATCGTGCAACAAGGGAAAGGCGCCATCCTCCAGCTCCATGGCCACGCCCTCCAGCGTCTTCATGGCCGGGGGGATCTCCAAAAGCCGCAATTGGACGGGTTGTCCCGGGCCAAAGAGATCGCCGTTGGCGATGCGAAAGACAAGGGCATAGCCGATATTGCCGGCCGCGCCGGTCAGGGCCACTCGGATGGGTGCATTCATACGTGTGCTCTTTCCTCCCTTTGAGCTTGGCGAACAAGATAACACGCGAACGCGGCCGTTGTCAATTGGTGCGGCTCGCCACGTGCCCCAAGAATGATTGACGTAATAGCCGGTTTCCTTTACAATTTTAGCAATCCTTCGTGGGAGGGAAATAGGATATGGAAAAGGCCAAGATCAAATATCGAGATAGAGAATGGGAGGTGGAAAGTGGCATGACGGTGCGGG
>JACIWY010000442.1 GCA_014360745.1 Chloroflexota bacterium | reverse complement strand
CAGGAAGCGGCTTGGTAAGGGCTGGCAAAGGTCTCGCGGTATTCGCGGATGAGTTGCTCGCGAAGTGCGTCGGGGTTTTGCGCCGATTCAAGCTCGCGTCGGTGAATGATGTTCACTGCGCCCTCGGGGCCCATAACGGCGATCTCGGCGCTAGGCCAGGCGACGTTGAAATCGCCGCGGATATGCTTGGAGCTCATAACAATATAGGCGCCGCCATAGGCCTTGCGCAAAATGACGGTCAGCTTGGGCACGGTGGCCTCACAATAGGCGTAGATGAGTTTGGCGCCGTGGCGGATGATACCCCCATGCTCCTGAGCCACGCCGGGCATGAAACCGGGCACGTCCACCAGGGTGACGATGGGCACATTAAAGGCATCGCAAAAGCGCACGAAGCGCGCGGCCTTGTCGGAAGCGTCGATATCCAGCACCCCGGCTTTGACCGCCGGTTGATTGGCCACTACGCCGACGACCATGCCGTCCAAGCGGGCAAAGCCGATGACAATGTTGGGCGCGAAATGCTCTTGTATCTCGAAAAAGGAGCCCATATCGAACACCCGGCTGATCACTACCTTGACATCATAAGGCGCCGAGGGATCATCCGGCAGCAAGGAATCGAGCGCCTCATCGGCCCGCGCCGGGTCATCTTTGGAGGGGATAGTTGGTGGGTCTTCCATGTTATTTTGCGGTAGATAGCTTAATAGCTTGCGCACCGCATTCAGACAAGCTTCCTCCGAGTCGATGGCGAAGTGGGCTACGCCGCTGGTGCGGTTATGAGTCATGGCGCCGCCCAATTCCTCGAACGTGACCTCTTCGTGGGTGACGGCTTTGATGACCTGGGGGCCGGTGATGAACATTTGCCCCGTGCTCTGCACCATGAAAATAAAATCGGTTAGTGCCGGCGAGTACACCGCTCCGCCGGCGCAGGGACCCATGATCACCGAAATCTGAGGCACAACGCCCGAGGCCAGGGTATTGCGCAGGAAAATGTCGGCATAGCCGGCCAAGGCTTGGATGCCTTCCTGGATGCGCGCACCGCCGGAATCGTTGATGCCGATGATAGGCGCGCCAGTTTTTAATGCCAGATCTTGCAATTTGGTGATCTTGGCCGCATGAGCCCGCCCTAAGGAGCCGCCCATTACGGTAAAATCTTGGGCAAAAACGTACACGAGGCGTCCCGCAATGGTGCCATAACCGGTAACGACGCCATCGCCGAGATATACCCTTTTGTCCATACCCAACGCTGTCTCGTGATGGGTGACCAGTGCGTCTAGCTCTTGAAAGCTGCCTTCGTCCAAGAGCTTGGACAGACGTTCGCGGGCAGTCAGCTTACCTCTTTCGTGCTGTCGCTTGATGGCTTCGGCGCCACCGCCCTGCTTAGCTTCCTGTTGGAGCCGTCGCAGTTTCTGGATGTTGTCGGGAGCCATGGATTCCTCCTAATACTGATAGAAATGCCGTTCTACCGTTTGCCCGAAACCTGATCCCTTTCATCGGGAGCAAGGGTTTAGGCGCTATGATGCAGCACATGGAGCGGGATGTTGGCTTCATCGAGAATGCCCCGGGCGAGCGCATCGGGATATTCGCTAGCGCATACAACACGGACGATGCCGGCGTTGATGATCATTTTAGCGCAGGTGAAACAAGGTTGGTGGGTGACATAAATCGTCGCTCCCTCGGTCGAAACGCCGTGCAACGCCGCCTGAATGATAGCGTTCTGCTCGGCGTGCAGCGCGCGACAAATGTCCAGCCGCTCGCCTGAGGGGATGCCCATTTCCTGGCGCAAACATCCTACAACGTCGCAATGCTCAAGGCCACGCGGCGGGCCGTTGTAGCCAGTGGTCAGGATGCGCCGATCGCGCACAATGACGGCCCCGACCGATCTCCGCAGACAGGTGGAACGGGTGGCCACCTTGGCGGCAATCTCTAGAAAATACTCGTCCCAAGAAGGTCTCGGCATTAATCCTCACCGCTCGGCTAACGTTTCAAAATCGATTGTTCAAAGGCCGCGGCGGTGACGGGCATAACCTGCCGATAAATGCCCAAAGCCGCCTCGGCGTATTGGCGGTGTTCCCACTGGGCGCTCGGATCCAAGCGCTTGTAGAGCCAATTCATGAACGACCAGGCGTTCACAGTCCAGATGAACTCGGTATAAATGGCGGTGCCCAACACCGCCCGGGCGCGCTCCGGGTGCCAACCGGCGGCCAGCAGGCGGTCGTACAGATCGAAGGAGGCCTCCATATGGGCGACGTATTCCTGGCGAGTGGCGTCGGAGATGTCTTGGGGCACATAGTATTCGCGTTCAGCGATGCAGTACCGTAATGATTTTTCGTTAAAAGAACATATCCGGTGGCGAAGCCACTGGCGCGCTACAAAAATAGGGCACTTGACCCCAAAACGGAACACGGCGTGTTCAAACACGGTATTGTGTTTAGGCTCGGCGGCCATGAGGCGGCGGATCAGGCGCACATCGGCCTGAGGGCTGCGCGCTTCCGACTGATAGCAAATGCGCGCGCCGCGGATCACCGCCGCGTCACCGCCCATGAGGTCTTCAAGTTGGATCCAGCCTCTGTCCAAGACCGAGACACGGATCGGTAGCTCGGCCTGCGGGCTTGTCACCCGTTCGCTATCAACAGACGGCATGTTTTTCGCCTCTGCGCTCGGCAAATTGCCTCTGATCCATAACGCCTGTAACCTTTAACACCGATTCTCTCGCTATGCTTCGACTTGTGGCCGCTAACTTGCCAATCTAATTTCCATAGATGTAAAAGCCCTTTCCCACCTTGCGCCCAAGGTGGCCGGCGGCGACCATCTTGCGCAGCAAAGGGCAAGGGCGATACTTGTCATCGCCCAACTCGCGGTGCAGCACCTCCATGATGGCCAGACAAACATCCAGGCCGATGAGATCGGCCAGGGCCAAGGGGCCCATGGGGTGGTTGGCGCCCAGTTTCATCACCGTATCAATATCCTCCGCGGTAGCGACTCCTTCCATCAATAAAAAAACCGCCTCGTTGATCATGGGAATCAGCAGGCGGTTGAGAGCGAAGCCGGGGGAATCTTGGACGGTCACTGGGGTCTTGCCCAGATTGGTCACCGTTTCCACGGCCAGACGATGGGTTTCGTCGTTGGTGAGCAGGCCACGGACGATTTCGACCAATTGCATCACAGGCGCGGGGTTCATAAAGTGGATGCCGATAAAGCGCTCAGGGCGGGCGGTGGCGGCGGCCAAGCGGGTGATGGAAAGCGATGAAGTGTTTGTGGCCAGGATTGCCTGGGCAGGAAG
>JACIWY010000441.1 GCA_014360745.1 Chloroflexota bacterium | reverse complement strand
TCTCCATGGACATTCAAACCCTCGAAACTTGGCTCTGGGAGGCCGCTTGCGCCATTCGCGGCCCCGTCGATGCCCCAAAATTCAAGGATTACATCTTGCCGCTTGTCTTCCTCAAACGCCTTTCGGACGTCTTTGAGGATGAAGTCGAGCGCTTGAGCGCCGAGTTTGGCCGCCGCGAGACGGTCCTGGACCTGCTGGAACAGGAACGCCAAAGCGGCGGGGTACACTTGGTGCGCTTTTATATCCCCGAAAACGCCCGCTGGGAAGCCATCCGTCAAAAGACCGGCGACCTTGGGCAATATCTGACCGACGTGGTGCGCGCCGTGGCGCGCGAGAACCCGCGCCTCTCCGGCGTGATTGACATGGTGGATTTCAACGCCACCGCCGCTGGGCAGCGCATGATCTCGGACGAACATTTGGCCGCGCTCATCCAGGTCCTCTCGCGCCATCGCCTGGGGCTGGCGGATGTGGAGCCGGATATCCTCGGTCGCGCCTATGAGTATCTGCTGCGCAAGTTCGCCGAGGGCCAGGGGCAGAGCGCCGGCGAGTTTTACACGCCACGGGAAGTGGCCATCCTCATGGCGCGGCTTATGGAGCCAGAGCCAGGGATGCGCGTCTACGATCCCACCTGCGGCTCCGGGGGGTTGCTCATCAAATGTCATCTGCGCCTCTTGCAACGTTACGGCCGGCCGGAGAACGGACGCCTCAAACTGCCCAAAGACGTGGCCCCGCTGAGAGTCTATGGCCAGGAGATCAACCCCTCCACCTTTGCCATCGCGCGCATGAACGCCGTGATCCACGACCTGGAGGCCGATATCCGCATCGGCGATACCATGCGCCAACCGGCCTTCAAAGATGCGGCCGGCCGGCTGGAGCGGTTCGACCTCGTCGTGGCCAACCCGATGTGGAATCAAAAGTTCGCCACGGAAACCTATGAGAACGACCCTTTTGAGCGCTTTCCCTACGGCACGCCGCCCTCCTCCAGCGCCGACTGGGGCTGGCTGCAGCATATGCTGGCCTCGCTAGAAGAGCGCGGACGCATGGCCGTCGTGCTGGATACCGGCGCCGTCTCCCGCGGCAGCGGCAACCAAGGCTCCAACCGCGAGCGCGACATCCGCCGCGCCTTTGTAGAGCGCGACCTGGTGGAGGCAGTCATCCTCCTGCCGGAGAACCTGTTCTACAATACCCCCGCCCCGGGGATCATCCTCGTGATCAACCGCGCCAAGCCCCGCCCCGGCGAGATCCTGCTGATCAACGCCGGCCAACTCTTTGCCAAGGGCCGGCCCAAGAACTACCTGACCGATGAGCACATCGAGACCATCGCCCGCCTCTACCACGAGTGGGAAGCGGAGGAGAGCCTTTCAGCCATCATCACCCGCGAAGAGGCCACCCGCAACGACTACAACCTCTCGCCCAGCCGCTACGTGAGCACGAACGGCGCGGAGGAGGTGCTGCCGCTGGAGGAGGCGATGGTGCGCCTGCAAGAGGCGGAGGAAGAACGCGCCGAGGCCGACCGGGCGCTGGAGGAGGTGTTGCAGAGGTTGGGGCTGGGAGGATTCCATGTTGACAGCTGATCTGCGCGAGGGCGAGGAATTGGAATTAAAACGGGAATGGACCGACCGCACGCTGGAAGACCTGGCGGCTTTTGCCAATACGCGCGGCGGAACGTTGCTCATCGGGATGGCTGACGATGGTACCGTCGTGGGCGCAGATGTCAGCGACCGGGAGATCCAGCGCATCGCCAACATCATCACCTCCCGTCTTGGGATAACGCCTTCTATTCGGGTTGAGGAGCGCGACGAAAAGCCTGTTCTCGCGATCCAGGTGGAGCCGATCCGCGGCTTGGTGCCCTGCAACGGCCGCTACCTGCGGCGCGTCGGCAGCACCAATCGCGATTTCACCCAGGAAGAACTGGCTCGCCATCTCCTGGAGCGCTCCGGGCAGACGTGGGACGCGCTACCCAGTCCGTGGGGACTGGAACGGGTGGACCTCGAGGCCATCGCCCATTTTGCCCGACTGGCACAAAAACGCTTGCCCCATGTGCACCCGAACGCGCCGGAGCCATTGCTGCAAAACCTTGGGCTTCTTATAGAAAACCGCCTCACCAACGCCGGGGCACTGCTCTTTGCTCGCCAACCCCAGGAGCGCTTTGTGTTGGCGCGGGTGCGGATCGGCGTCTTCCGTAGCCCCACGGAAATCGTGGATAGCCACGAGTTCGAGGGCACGCTCTGGCAGCAACTGGATGGCGCCATGGAGCGCTTTCGCCGCCTGCTTCGGGTGCGTTTCGAGGTCAAGGTTACCGAGCCGACTCTGGAAGGGTTGCAACGTAAAGAGATTTGGGAATACCCGCTGGAGGCCCTGCGCGAGGCGCTCATCAACGCGCTCATCCATCGCGACTATACGCTGACGGCCGATATCCAGATCAGAGTTCACGACGACCGGCTGGAAGTATGGAGCCCAGGCAGGCTTCCGCAAGGCATTCGCTTGGACCAATTACGGGAGCCACAGCATCCCTCGGTGCTCCGCAATCCGCTCCTGGCGCAGGCCTTTTACTATGCCGGGCTGATCGAGCGCTGGGGCACGGGCACCACGCGCATCATCGCCCTTTGTCGAGAACAGGCCCTGCCCGAGCCAGAGTTTGTGGAGCAGCCCGGAGGCTTCCGGGTGGTCTTCCTCAAAGACCCGTTCACCCCCGAACGGCTGCGGCAGATGGGGCTGAACGAGCGACAAATCAAAGCCGTGCTGTATGTGAAGGAACGCGGAAGCATCAGCAATCGGGAGTATCAAGAGTTGACAGGCGCCAAGGAAAGGACGGCCACAGGCGAACTGGGGCAACTGGTAGCGCTTGGCGTTTTTGAGCGCAGAGGCACCACAGGGCGAGGGACACGTTATGGCGCAAGAAAGCCGCAAAAGGCGCAATGAAGGCGCACGAATGGCGCAAATGACGCCGGAAAGGGGGCAATCTCAGGGGGAAGACTTGCTGGCAGCACTCCCCGACGGCTTCCAGATGACCGAGCTCGGCCCCCTGCCCGCAGACTGGCGGGTGGTGAGGTTAGGGGAGGTTGTCCAAGGCCTCAAGGGCCGAAAGCCGAAGCACACTACAAAGGCCTATCAGCCCAGCTTTTTACCATATCTAACTGCAGAGTGCTTTCGATCCGGCATCGCAGCAGAATTTGTGCCATTTGAAAACTCTCAAGGATTGTCCGCTTGCTCAGCGGATGACATTGTCCTTATATGGGATGGGTCAAAGGCTGGCCAAGTTTTCACGGGTCTGCGAGGAATCCTTGCCTCCA
>JACIWY010000440.1 GCA_014360745.1 Chloroflexota bacterium | reverse complement strand
GCCTAGGTCGGCGGTCATGTCGGGGGCCAGGGGGGCCTTGAGCAAAGTAAGGGCGATGCAGTTGCCAAGGACGTTGACCCCGTACTTGCTGTCGTTGAGCACCGCGCATCCTCGCCCCTCTTCGACCAGGGCCGTCCACTTGTGATTGCATACCTCGAAGCGATCGGCATCAAAGGGGCGAGATCTGTGTGTGGGCCGGCGGATGTGGCCGAATTGGATCTCGTGCAGCGCCTCGTCGGCATGTATCGTCACCGGGAAGGCCACTTTGAGCAATTTGTGGCGTTCTTGCCAATCGAGGACGGTATCAAATTCGATACAACGGCTGCCCCGACGTAGGGTGATCTCTTGGACCATGGTGGATTCATGCAAGCGGCGCTCTATCCGCAATCGCCCGAAGAGTGGCCCCTGGCTCACGACGGTGATGGAGGCCATATCGGCCAGTTCCAATGGAGACAGGGTATACATGCTGTCGATGTCCCAAGCGTCAAAGCGGGCGGGGACATCTTTGTAAAGGCGCATCTGGTTGCAGGGACCCGCCGCCCAGTCGGTGTTGGCTTCTTTGTCGTACAGGCTGACGATCTCGCCGCGATCGTCCAACAAGACGCGCAACAGCTCGTTCTCCAGTGAACGCTCACCTGCCTGTACCGCCTCCCCTTTTGTCTGCGGCTCGAGTGGCGCGTGGCTGAGGTGCAATGTGGCCCAACCACAAGGGGGCAACACCGCCTCGACCCATACTTGATCGCCTACCTGCTGGCAGGGCAGCGGCTGCCCCTTTTGGGTCGCGCCTTGGGCGCCGTTCGGGAGCGGTATTTGAACCCGCCGCTCCCAGTTCAGCGAGTTAAAGAGGCTCAGCGCCCACTCGGCCTTATCGACGAGTGCGGTTGCGGCTTCCTCGGCTATGCGGCCCGCCCTCTTGATCACCTCGTCGTAGGCCGCTTCGGCCTCTTCGTAAACACGGCGGATCGAGGAGCCCGGGATGATGTCATGGAACTGATTCAGCAGCACCTTTTTCCAGGCGATGTCGAGGGCTTCCGCGGGCATCGGATGGTCGCGCAGCGCCCGCGCGGCACAACACCACAGCTCGGCTTCGCGCAAAGCGATCTCGCTCTTGCGATTGCCCCGCTTGGTTCTCGCCTGAGAAGTGAGGGTGCCACGGTGGGCCTGATAATAGAGCTCGCCGACATAACGTTCTTCCGGCCAGCCCCGCTTCTCGCCATCGGAGAAAAAGTCGAGCGGATGGCTCAGGCGGACGCGAGGGGCGCCCTCGAGGTCGCCGAGCCGGCGTATATATTCCAAATGCACCCGCGTAGGCCCGCCGCCGCCGTCTCCAAAACCGAACGGCAACAAACGAGTCGCTATGCCATCCTTTTGTACCCGGCTCTTCCAACGCTCGATGAGCGTGCCCGGATCGGTGCGTGAGTTATAATCGTTGTGCAAGTGCACGCGCACCTCCGAACCATCTATTCCCTCCCAGGTGAAGGTGTTGTAGGGAAAGGTATCCCCCCCGTTATAGGTCCAAAAGATCTTGTGGGTGGAAAAGGCCTCGATGCCACAGCCGCGCATGATCTGCGGCAAGTTGCCCGAATAGCCGAAAACGTCGGGCAACCAAAGCAAGCGACATTCGACGCCGAACTCCTCGCGGAAGAAGCGCTTGCCGTGTAAGAGTTGGCGGATCAGGCTTTCACCGCCGGAGAGATTGGTGTCGGCCTCGACCCACATACCCCCTTCTATGATCCATTGCCCGCGTTTAACCGGCTCGCGGATACGTTCGTATAGCTCGGGGTCCAGCTCCTTCACCCAGCGATAGAGATGGGCCTGGCTTTGCAAGAACTTGTAATCGGGATATTCGTCCATCAAGGCCAGCTGGGTGGCAAAAGTGCGCAGGCATTTGCGCTGCGTCTCGGCCAGAGGCCACAGCCAGGCCACATCGATGTGCGCATGGCCAAAGGCAAAAAAGGTCGGGGCGGTCGAGCCGTTCACGCAGGCCAACGGTGCGCGCAGGAATTCCCGACAAGCGCGAAAGGTATCCACCCGCTCGGGATAGGGCAACTCAAAGTCCACAATAAGCGTCATGCCGCGCAGGGCTGCGTCGATTTCGGCCACGCGCAACGAATCGGGGTCGAGATGGTCGCGCAGGGTGTATAGGGTTTCGATATCCATCCAGAGTTGGAAGGCGTCCTCCTCCCAAAGGCCGAAGCTGCTCTCGCCGACGGCGGTTTGTGGCCCTATTGGTTCGGGGACGCTCTCTCGTTCTGGAGGCAGTGGCCCGACGGTGTGCACCCGTGGGCCATGGCCGGCATACGTCTCCAACAAGATCTCGTATCGTGCGCCGGGCACGCCCTGTTCGGCCAAGGTGATCTCGGTGTGGTGTTGATCCAGCGCGCCGGCAGCTATGCCGTTGACATATACAATGCTCTCGCCTCCTGGGGCGAGCCTCAAGACGACCCGCCGCCCACGCGCCTCCTCGGGCACGGTGAGCCGGGTGCGAAACCAGCCATATTCCCACTTGCGCCCCCAAGGTGTGCCCGCCGGAATAGGGGCAAAGGGGCCGGCTGCCGCTTCCTTGGGGCTGAGCTGTTCCATCGTGGTATATCCTTCCAGTGCGAGCGTGCCCAAGGGCCGATAAAAGTGGCGCGCCAATTCCGCCCGCCAGTTGTCGATCCGGTTGCGCCATTCAGGCGTCAGCGACATTGCGTTTCCTCCTTCACATCCGAGCGAACACCTTTGCGCCTAGGGGTTCTGCCAAGGGGCAAAGCCGGGCGTCATTTTCCCGCCTGCGGATTATACATCAAGCGTCAGCCCGAATGCACGTAGCCTTGATTTTTTGTCCCTCGGACGATCTATTGACAAGATGCCTAGCTTGTGATAGACTGTTCACAAATGAATAAGCAACGGCGTTGATCGGAACAAGTACCTGTCAAGGCGGGATGCAGAGAGCCGGGGAAAGGTGAGAGCCCGGTATCCGTGCGGTCAGGGAATGGGTCCGGGAGTTGCGTGGCTGAACGGTTTTTGTCTAGTAGGTTGCGCCGGAGTCGCCACCGTTATCAGGGCAGAAGGTATCGGCCGGGTCGGCGGATGACCCGCCTTGTACCTGCGAGTGAGGCTGGCATCGGAGATTACTCTGCCATCACGGCAGAGTTTTGTGTTTCCGGGCCAGGCTAAGTAGGGTGGCACCACGGGAGTCAAGCTCTCGTCCCTTTGGGGATGAGAGCTTTTTTGTTATCGCCAGGCCCCGAATCTTTTCTGGGCCATCGGGGCCATGGCCCAGTGAATCAAGAGGAGGAAGGAGAACAAAACGA
>JACIWY010000044.1:3175-13901 GCA_014360745.1 Chloroflexota bacterium | reverse complement strand
AAGGGGGGCAGCGTTCGCGCGTGGCCCTCTCGGACGATGGGCTGCACTTTCGCGCCCGGCCCGAAATCCTGGGCAACCCCTACCTGCGCGCCTTCCGCTGGCGCGATAGCATTTACGCGCTGACCATGCCCGGCCTGTTCTACCGCTCGCGCGATGGGTTGACCGGCTTTGAGCGCGGCCCACAGCTTTTTACCCCCGACATGCGCCATAGCGCGGTGTTGGTGCGCGACGACGTGCTCTATGTCTTTTATTCCAACGCCGGCGATTGCCCCGAATCGATTTTGCTGGCGACGGTAGACCTTACGCCGGCGTGGGAATGCTGGCAAGCCTCGGAGCCGGTCGTCGTGCTGCGTCCGGAGTGCGACTATGAGGGCGCCGACTGCCCCCTGCAGCCCTCGCAACGAGGGCCGATCAACGAGCGCGTCCGCCAGCTTCGCGACCCAGCCCTCTACATCGAGGGAGGCCGTCTTTATCTGCTCTATAGCGTGGCCGGGGAATCGGGCATCGCGCTGGCGGAAGTCGATGAACTGCAGCCCATCGCCGGGCGGCGCCAGCCGCGGCCGGATGAACGGCCTACAGCTTTTGTCCGGCCCGAATACGTCTGCATGCGGGCGAGTGGCCCCATCGTCGTCGATGGCCGCTTGGACGAGCCCGATTGGGGCAAAGCCGTGCCGGTGGAGCTCCGTCTCGCCGATTCGGGAGGCAGGCCTCGCCAGCGCACGGTGGCCCGGCTCCTGTGGGATGATGACCATCTCTATGTCGGCTTTTATTGCGAGGATACGTCGATCTGGGGCGTCACCACCCGCCGTGACCAGGATATCTATAATCAAGAGGTCGTCGAGGTCTTTATTGACGCCGATCGTGACGATTACGGTTATGTCGAGATCGAAGTAAACCCGTTGAACGCCGTCCTGGATCTGTTCATGTTGAACCGCGACGGACGCCGCAAGGGGCTGTGGGATTGGGACAGCCGGGGGTTGCGGACAGCCGTGCTGGTGGATGGCGATCCCACCCGGCGGGACAGCCGTGATCGCTCCTGGACGGTGGAGATGGCCATCCCCATGGCCGATTTCGCCACGGCGCCCAACCTGCCCCCTCGCCCCGGCGATGTGTGGCATATGAACCTCTATCGCATCGATCGAGGGCCGGAGGGCGACGAGTACTCGGCTTGGTCGCCGCCCGGCCTCATCGATTACCACACGCCGCAGCGCTTCGGCCGCTTGATTTTTTCCGAGGGCTGGTAAAGGCGCGGATCGATCGGTTGGCGGAGACGGGCTCAGGCGCGCACCTCCGAAGGCACCGCTGCCTCGATGGCCTCGCCCACGATCTGCACGATGCGGTCTAGCTGGGCATCGGTGGTCACCAATGGCGGGGCCAGGCAGATGACATCGCCGCGCGTGCGGGTAAAGAGGCCGCGTTCGAACATGGCCCGGTATACCCGCTCGCCGACCTTTTGCGCCGGATCGAAGGGCTTTTTGACCTCGCGATCGGCCACCAGCTCGACGGCGGCCATCATGCCCAGGCCGCGCACCTCGCCCACCGCCGGCAGGCTGTACAGCGTCGAGAGGCCTTGCAGCAGGCGCTTGCCTCCCTCCGCCGCGCGTTGCACCAATCCTTCGCGCTCGATGATCTCCAGGTTCTTGAGACCCACGGCGCAACAGGTCGGATGGCCGGAGTAGGTGTAGGCGTGCATCCAGCGCCGCTCCGGCGGGACGCCGTTGATGACCTCGGCGATCTCGTCGGAGATGAGGATCCCGCCCAGAGGCAGATAGCCGCTCGTCACCCCCTTGGCGAAAGACATGATGTCGGGCTCGATGTCCCAATGGGTCAAGGCAAACCATTCGCCCGTGCGGCCAAAGCCGGTGATCACCTCGTCGGCGATGAGGAGGACGTCGTAACGCGAGCAGATCTCGCGCACCTGGGGAAAATAGTCGTCGGGCGGGACGATGACGCCCCCGGCGCCCTGCACCGGCTCGGCGATAAAGGCGGCCACCGTGTCGGGCCCCTCGCGCAGGATGGCCTCTTCTAAAAGACGGGCGGCGGCCTGGCCAACCGTCTCGCCCGGTTTGGCCTTGTTGAAATAATAGGAATAGGGCGGGTCGATATGCACAAAGCCGGGCACCCGCGGCTCGAACATGGGCCAGTAGGCGGGCATGCCGGTGGCGCTCATCGTGGCCAGCGTGACGCCGTGATAGGCATAGTAGCGCGAGATCACCTTGACCTTGTCGGGCTTGCCCCGGGCCTTCCAGTAAAAGCGGGCGGTCTTGAAGGCGCTCTCATTAGACTCGGCGCCGCCACTGGCGAAATAGACGGTGTTGAGGCTGGGGTAGGCCAGCTCGGCCAATCGTTCGGCGAGGCGGATAGCGGGCACATTGGCCGAGCCGGCGTAAGAGGAGCAATAGGCCAATGTGCTCATCTGCTGCGCCGCCGCCTCGGCCAGCTCCCGGCGCCCGTGGCCGACGTTGACGTTCCACAAGCCCCCTAGGCCATCGAGGAACTCGCGCCCATGGACGTCGCGCATTATCGCGCCCTCTCCCGCAACCCAAATGGGCGCGCCTTGGTGTTGGCTGGGGTGGTGCAGGGGGTGAAGCAGGTGTCGCTGATCGGAACGGGCCAGCGCCTGATAATCGACACGTTTCTGAACCATGTGTCTGTCTCCTCGCGTTCGTCGGTCGGATGCGTGGCTCTATGATAGCACAAAGCGCGAGCGGGGTACATACGTGTTGGGCCTTGGGGTAAATACGCTAGAAAACGACGCTCATTTTCTGGTGGGCCTGAGAGTATCTGCTGACAGGCACTGCGTTGCCTCTGAGCACAGCCCCCGTCGGTTAAAGCGGCATTACATGGCCGCCGCCCACATAGATCAACTGCCCGGTAACCCGGCGAGCTTGATGAGAGGCCAAAAAGACGATCACATCGGCCACGTCATCCGGATGGCCAATGCGGCCTAGGGGGATATGAGGCACTTCAGACGCCTCGAGTTGGGATGTGATCCATCCCGTTTGTACCGGACCCGGTGAGACGACGTTAACCGTTACACCATACTGCCCCAACTCTTGGGCAGCGGAGCGGCTGTAGCTCTCTAGAGCATGCTTGCTGGCGCCATACGAGATCTCGCCGGGAAAGCACGAAGCTCCATCGACAGAGCTTGGTTAGCCCTATAGCGCAATTCACCAGGAGGCTCTTCGGGCCGGCTTGCAAAGCGATCCGGATCTGCGCTCGTCGGCAACGACTGGCGCAGAAAAGTTAAAAAGACTCGGGCGCCCTGCTGGGCGAGCGCCCGAGCCGTCGCCGCTCCTATACCATGATTAGCGCCTGTGACCAAGGCAACGCGCCCTGATAACCCAGGATCGATCACTCTTTCGCCCTTAAGCTTGTTGACCACCGCATATGCTAGTGCGCAGCTTTGGCAATCTCCATGGCACGGCCGTTCACCACGCGCATACGCTCCACGAGCGTAAAATGTGGCTCATCATCCAGGCCCACTACACCATAGTTGCTGTTCTCGCCATCATGCCCACGTCCTTGTGGCGGTTGGTCGGTGTACTGGAACCAATGGAGACCTACTATAAAAGGCTGACTCAGTGCCTGGGTCACGTAGCGCTCATAGCCGTCGGCGCGATCCTCCTGGGTATATACGGGGATAGCCGCGCCCTTGGTGTTGGGTAGGCCGCTGTCCATCGCCTTAAACGACCATTCGGTGATCATGATCGGTCGCCAGGTGGTTTCCCAAATCGAACGCAGGCGTTCGATAGGAGGATCATAGCTATAGTTATTGTACGAGATAATATCGACGTGCTTGCCGCACTCTTCTACCACCACTTGATCGGCGGTGCCTGCGAAGCGCACACCCAAGATCATATGATTTGGATCGGCGCTTCGAATCGCTCGCTCGCACGTCTCAAAATAGGTGGCAGCCGCCAGCCGGAGATAAGCCTCCTTGTCCGCCGCCACGGCTTGGGGATCTGCATTCGGGCCAGGCTGTAGCGCGGTCCTCGTCAACAAGTCATCCAAACTGGAGAGCGAGACATCCCAAGCAGCGTTGAACACCTCCACATCCCCATAGCGCTCTTTGAGCTGAGACACCAATACGCCTTTACCTGTCGTGTCTGCCGGTTTGGCAAGGAAATAATCAAATAGCGATGTGCCTCGTCGCCAACCGTTCCAGTCTAGCTCGTTATCTGTGAAATAGCCCAGCAGCAAGGGATCATCCTTGCGCGGAGCGCACTCTTGTGTGGCAGCTTCTTCAGCAGCTTGTCGAAAAACCTCCGAAAAGACGTCCGGGAAATCACCGTGCAACCAGACATCGGCTTGCACGCGCCTGGAAATTCCTAGGAACACTGTGTAGGCCAGGCCCTGATGGAACATCTCTTTGGAAGCCCAACTCCCTATAGTGTTAAAACCCCAACGGCGCAACCGTTTGGCCTGGAAAGCCGCCCAGGCTTCCGGATCGCCGCCGTAACGCCGATCACAGGCTTCAGCGTAAGGCGAATAACCACTGGCATCCTCATCGGCGCGTGCCGAGACACGACGATCGCCTTTGTAGGCAATGTGGCAGATGCCCAAGGAGATAAAAGGCTGATTGTCGGGATCGATGATCCAAGCGCGCTTGTTCACCACCTGGACACGGAAAAAACCACGCTTGGTCTCAAAATCTTGATTCCGACGATAGAACCAGCGATCATAACCACGGCCGCCATCAAGATAACGCCGTAGTGTCTCCGCTCTCTCTGACATGTCAACCCCCCTTGTATTTATTCGGCACAATGTGAGTTTCAGAGGTGTACGGCCTTGGCGATCTCTATAGCGCGGGCGTTCACCACGCGCATGCGTTCCACCAAGGTGGAATAGGGTTCGTCACGTACATCTACCACACCATAGTTGCTGTTCTCTCCATCCAGAGCCCGTCCCAGTAGAGGCTGATCGGTATATTGAAACCAATGTAGGCCCACCACACATGGTACGCTCAAGGCTTGGGTCGCATAGCGCTCATAGCCCTCGGCACGGTCTTCTTGCGTGTAGACGGGAATAGCTGCGCCTTTGGTGTTCGGCAAGCCACTGTCCATCGCTTTGAACGACCACTCGGTGATCATGATCGGCCGCCAGGTAGCATCGAATACGGTTTGCAGTGCCTCGACCGGTGCATCGTAGCTATAGTTATTCACCGAGATGATCTCGCAGTGCCGGCCGCAGGCCTCGATCACGCTTATTGGCGCCGTCACTCCCGCAAAGCGCACGCCCAGGATCATGTGGTTTGGATCGACCGTTCGGATTGCCCGTTCGCATTCGGCAAAATAGCGCTCGGCCACCAGCCCCACGAAGGCTTCTTCATCGGCTGCCACTGCCCCGGCATCGGCTCTCGGCCCAGGACAAAGAGCTTCCAGCCCTTGGACCTGCTCAAAGTTCTGCAAGTCGAGATCCCAGGCATTGTTCAAATGGCCGATTTGCCCTCCATGGCGCTCGCGAAGCAGCTCCACCAGCGCTCTCTTTCCGGGAGCTTGGGCATCGAGCGACATAAAGCGAGCTAGCATCGATTTACCTTGGCGATGACCATACCAGTCGAACTCATTGTCGAGGAAATATCCCAAAAGCAGCGGGTCATCTTTACGCGGGGCACATTGCTGGGCCGCTACCTGGTCGATTCCGCTCGAGAATGTCTCAGACCAGACATCGGGGAAACTCCCCTCCAACCAATAATTGGGCTGCACCGTGCGCGCCATGCCCAACATCACCGTATAAACCAAACCCTGCCTGAACATTTCTACAGAGGACCAGCTTCCCACAGTGTTAAAACCCCAACGGCGCAATCGTTTGGCCTGGAAAGCTGCCCATACCTCTGGATCGCCGCCGTAGCGTCGGTCGCAGGCTTCGATATAGGGAGAATAGCCAGTAGGATCCGTGTCGGCCGAAATAGTGATCGGGCGCTCGCCCTTGTAAGCAATGTGGCAAATACCCAATGAGACGAAAGGCTGATTATCGGGATCGATGATCCACCAGCGCTTGTTGACCACCTGCACGCGAAAGAAACCCAGCTTGGTCTCAAAATCCTGGTTGCGCCGATGGAACCAGAGATCGCTACCACGGCCACGCCAGAGCAAGTACTGCAACTGCTCCCGTCTGCTGTTCATTGTCATCTCCTTTCTCGATCAGGGGTTACCCATATTCGCTTTATCTCAGCAACTTTTTTATGCCCTCTCTAAAGGCATAGTAGGCCGCCTTGGGTGTTTGATCCATGCCGACCAGACCCCAGGCCGTCTCGGCCGGGCAGTCGGGGGCGCCGCATTGCCAGCACTTGGGCTGGTCTTCCCGCTCCTCCGGCGTTAGGAGGCCGCTGGCAGAGGAGTAGCCACATTCGTTGACCAACACCTTCTTGCCGGTCAAAGCGTACAACTCGGCGATCCGCTCGCTCAGATCCTCCGGCCCACCGGGGGACCCAGTGCCGTAATAACAGTCCACGCCGCAATAGTCGAGGAGGCCGTTGTACTCGACATGCAGCCGACCGTAGAGATAGTAAGCCTTGTCGGCACCCGCGACCGAGTTGGTGCCCACGATGAGAGCGGGGTCACCCACTTTGAGGCCGCGAGCGCCGGCAAAAACGAGCTCGCAGGCCTGTTTAGGGTTCAACGGCCCGGCGAAGACTTTACTCCCTTTCCACCACAGCGTTCTCACAAGCCTGGAAGAGGTGGTGCAGCCCTGGCAATGTCGCTAGCGCGACCGTTGACCTGACGCATACGTTCCACCAAGGTGAAATAGGGCTCGTCGAACTCGTCCACCACGCCATAGTTGCTGTTTTCGCCGTCGAGCTGCCGCCCTGCCGGCGGCTGATCGGCGTATAAGAACCAATGCAGGCCCACCACATAGGGCAAACCAAGCGCCTGGGTCACATAACGTTCATAGCCATCGGCACGGTCTTCTTGCGTATAAACAGGAATGGCCGCACCTTTGGTGTTCGGCAAACCGCTATCCATCGCTTTGAACGACCACTCGGTGATCATGATCGGGCGTAGGGTGGCCTTGAATATCTCTTCCAGCCGTTCGGCAGGCGGTTCATAGCTATAGTTATTAAAAGAGATGATCTCGTTGTATTTACCGCATTCTTCCACTACGATCGGGTCGGCATGACCCGCAAAGCGCACGCCCAAGGTCATATGATTAGGATCGGCAGCCTGCACCGCTTCCTTACAGACCCGAAAATAGGTATTAGCGGCCAACCGAAGAAAGTCGTCGCGATCGGCCTGCAGAGCCATCCGGTCAGCTTGAGGGCCGGGTTCCAGCCCCTCGCTGTCGAGCAATTCATTGAACCGGGTGAGATTCACGTCCCACGAGCGATTTAATGCCTTCACATCGTCGGCATAGCGCCTGCGGAGCAAATCCACGGCCGCCCGCTTGCCCGCGGTGTTGCCCTGAGAGAGAAAGTAATCCAGCAAGGCCGTACCACGTCGCCAGCCGTTCCAATCCAGTTCGTTGTCGAGAAAATAGCCCAGCAGCCAAGGATCATCCCTGCGCGGCGCGCAAAGCTCTGCGGCAGCTTTTTGCGCGCCGAGGCAGAACGCCTCAGCAAAGACATCGGGAAAGTCGCCATGTAGCCAGAGCTGACTAGCAGCGGCGCGGCCCTCACCCATGCCACACATATAAAGCATCACCGTGTAGGCTAGACCTTGTGAGAACATCTCGGGGTCCGACCAGCTCCCGACCGTGTTAAAGCCCCAGCGCCGCATGCGCTTGGCCTGCGCCTTTGCCCAAGTTTTCGCGTCGCCATAGCGGCGACGTGTCGCCTCCCGATAGGCCATGCGTCCTTCTGGATCGGGGCTGCCCTCCATGCGTATGCCGCAAATGCCTAGCGAGATGAAAGGCTGGTTGTCGGGGTCAACGATCCACCAGCGCTTATTGATCGCTTGAGCGCGAAAGAAGCCACGTCGGGTTTGAAAACGTTCGCCCTGGAACCAATAGTCGCTGCCCACCATGTCAAAGAGTCGAGCCATGTCTTCCCTTTCGTGGAATTGCGTCGTCGAGAATTGCTCCGCGCATAAAAAGGCTGGTGCCGATCATAGCTCGTGCCCATGGCACCAGCACTGACGAATCCGCAAGCTCTCGGCGCCCAACGTCGCTCAGCCCTTCAAACCGCTCAGCGCCACGCCTTGCACAATGTTCTTCTGCAACCAGACAAAGATGATCAACACCGGGATGACCGCCAACGTCGAGCCGGCCATTTGTAGCTCATACAAATCGCCACCGGCGCGTAGGCGCAAATTGGCGATGGCTACCGGAAGGGGCCATTTCTTCTTGTCGGTCAGGATCATCAAGGGCCAGATCAAGCTATCCCAAGACCAGTTAAAGACAAAAATGCCCAATACCGAGACGATCGGCTTGCACAGCGGTAAGACGATACGGAAAAAGGTCGTGAGCGCGTTGCAGCCATCTACCGTGGAGGCGTCGATCAACTCGTCGGGGATGCCGAGCATGAACTGGCGCGTGAGAAAGATGCCGAACGCGCCGGTAAAGCCAGGCAATACCATGCCCCAATAAGAGTTGAGCATACCCATCCAACTTGTTAGCACATAATGCGGGATGATGGTCAAGAAACCGGGGATCATCATCGTAGAGAGGATCGCCAGCAACAAGAAGTCACGGCCGGGCCAACGCAGTTTACAGAAGGTATAACCACCCCAGGTACAGGTAAGGATATTTAAGACCGTCACCGAGCCGGTATACAAGACGCTGTTTTTGAGCGCAACCCAAAAGTCCATCCACTCGATAGCGGTGACATAGTTATCCCAGCGGAATTTGGCCGGGAAGAGCTTGAATGGGATGGCTTGGATCTCGGCGCGGGTTTTGAAGCTAGCCAGGAGCATCCAGACACCGGGCATGACCATAAAGGCCAGCCCCAACCCGATGAAGGTCCACAAAAAAGCCTGCCCGAGGTAATGGCGCAGCAGCCTACGTCGCTCCAACGCAGCGATCTCACGATCTCGAATCGCCATCCGACTCATAGTGGTTACCCGATTTGTCATCTGTCAAGCCCCTTTAACGTGATCGCATTCAGTCGTAATATGAGGTAAGACCGCCTTCTCGGAGCAGCGTCATCTGCAGAAGGGTGATGATCAAAATCACTACAAAGAGCGCCACTGCCTGAGAAGTTGCGTAGCTAAAGCGCATGTTCTCAAAGGCGGTCAAGTACATATTATAGACTACCACATTGGTTTTGTTTGCCGGTCCTCCTTGGGTGAGGATGAACACCGGCCCAAAGACTTGAAGGCTGCCGATAACGCTCATCACCAGCGTAAAGAGCAGGGTGGGCCGCAGCATGGGCATGGTAATGCGCGCGAACTGGTGCCAGGCGTTGGCGCCATCGATGCGCGCCGCCTCATAATAAACTTCCGGGATCGCCTTCAAGCCGGCTAAATAGATCACCATGTTCCAACCGACGCCCTTCCAGATAACCATGATCGCAATTGAGATCATGGCCCACCTGGGGTCGGTGAGCCAGGCCACCCGCGGGAGCCCAACCTTGATAAGCACCTGATTAAAAATGCCATAGCGATTCTGGTACATTAGGCCCCAAAGCAAGCTCATGGCTGTGCCCGGCAGGATCACCGGCATGTAGTAGATGGCGCGCACAAACCCGACAAAGCGGGTGACGTTGTGCAACGCCATGGCCAAGAGTAAGCCAAACACGTTGCGCGCCACCACCGTTATCACGGCGTATTTGAACGTGTTCACGAACGCGCCCATGAAGCGATCGTCGGACATCAACTCGCGGATGTTGCCGATACCCACAAAACGCGCCATAGCGAGCGGGCCGAAACCGTTCCAATCGAAGAACAGCATGGTGAGCGAAGCTAGGATGGGCCCAAAAACCCAAATGACAAAGAAAAGCAAAATCGGCGTGGCGAAAAGCCAGCCTGTAAGCGCATTCTGAAAAGAACGCGTCTCCCAAAAGCGTTTGCGATAGGTTGGTGCTGCTGTAGCGGTTGTCGTTGCCATATGAAAGCTCCTCGAGTTAAAAAAGTAATGCTCGATCTAGGTCTTCAAATGTAAAGCAATAGCCTGGCGGGGCGCCAACTGGAAGCCAAGGCGTGTCTCGCCCTTGGCCAAAGTAACCGCTATATCGGCCTCGGTGATGAGCTCTCGGGCCAGTCGATATTCTCCCTCCACACACAGCTCTACCGTCTGGGCGACATCGTGGTGGTTAATGACAACGGCCAGTAGCCCCTTCTCGGTCTCCAAAGCGTTAGCCTCAATCCGTTTGCTTCCCTGCATATCCGCCGTCGCGATCTGCACAGGGGACCAAACCCCTACGTTACGAAGGGCCCCGACCATGAAATCGAGCCATGATCGCTCCTCTTGCAAAAGATAGCGTTGGAAGAGCAATGTCCCCACGAGAATAGCCATGCCTTTGCCGTAGCGGTTGACGATTATGGCCGGCTCACCGGAACTAAAGCGCGCCACCACCCGTGCGCCTGCTTGAGGCTCGAGGATCTCTTTGAAAACTTGGGCCTCCAGGCCGGAAAGGGCGCCGAAAGCGATCGTTTCGTCAGGTATATTGGGTTGAATATGGGTATCTCGGCTTGACTCGACATCGATTTGCTCTGCCCCAAACACATCGACCAGATTGCCCGGCGAATGGAGGTAGACCTCGCCACGCTCATTTTTCATCGCGCAGCAAAAATCGGCGATGACCAATCCCCCTTCGGCTACGAAACGGCGGATGCCTTCCGCTGCCTCA
>JACIWY010000044.1:0-3165 GCA_014360745.1 Chloroflexota bacterium | reverse complement strand
CAGCGTTCAGCAGATATGTAAAAGGCATGAGCAACGCTTTGATGCCCTTCAAGCCCTCCCCAGCCACCAAATCGGGATCCACAAACCGCATAGGGATCTTGGCATCCCACAGCAGTTTGTAGGCACCCAGGATCGACTGGGTATAATACCTCCGCTCGCCGCCATACGGTCCGCTCATGGCCTCGTCCGCAACTTCGCCGTACGCCACGTGGTAGCATCTCTGCGAGCGCAGGATGGCTACTTCGCTGCGGTGCCTTGCGGATCGGATCAGATCGAGATGGCGAGCGACCGTTTGTGCGACACGGCCGGCTGCCAAGGCTCGTGGCGTCGGTCGCCCCAGCTTGTCGGCCAAACCGAATTCACCACCTTCCCAACCCGATACAGTGACGCCCACTCGGGGCCGCCAAAGCCAATAGACAAAGCCTTTGGCCCCTCGCCCTATGGCTTGCCAGGGCCAGGTCTCGATTTGACCTGGTGTAGGGGTGACGGAGAGGCGATGGGCCCAAATGGTAGGGCCGCCCTGCATTTCGGTCACCCACGATTCCTTGCCTTGAGCGTCTGCTGCGCTACGAACCAGGTCGATGCACATACTATGCAAGAAGGGTTGGTCGCCGCTACTGGCCAGCACATAGATGGAACAGCCGAGCGTATCCACAGAATCTGCGATCTTGAAGACGTCACAGCCTATAGGGGTGGGGTTATAAAGAAGTGGGCTGGTCAGCAGGTTGGTGTGCGTGGGGTGTTCCGGATCCTCTTCGTGAATGATCGTCGATATCCAGGTCAAGTGTCTTGTAAGGCTCTCGTCGGCAAAGCGTCGCCAATCGATCCAACGCGGATAGCGACCCCAACCGCGCAAAGGCGCATCGGGTGGGTCGATCTGATCCCAAGCTGCATAGTCGGTCCCCCAAGCCTCGTTCAACGCCCTCAAAGAGCCATAATGCTGTGCCAGCCAATCGCGAAACGCGTTCACCGTATCCTTGCAGTAGCAGACGATCTGGTTGTAGTGAAGGTGAGGCTCGTTCATGCTGATCCATGAGTGCAAGGCTGGCGAATGGCGATAGCGCCTTACCAAAGCTCGGATAAAGCCCTCACCTCTTTGCAAGAAAGCGTCATTGTGCAGGCAAGGGCGAGAGCGTTGGCCAGGCCAGGCACGTGCCCCATCCCAGTTGATGACGCCCTCGCCGTCATAGGTACGTAGGAACCAGTCCGGAGGGCTGATCGCGACCGTCATGGTGATTTTCATGCCGGTCTCGACGCCGGCTTGGAAAAGGGCGTCCATGACGTTCCAATCGTACATGCCGGGGTGGGGTTCGAGCGCAGACCATGAGGCAAACCCGCGAATGATCGTATACCCCAACTCTCGCATGCGGCGCATGTCGCCTACGAACTCGGTCGGGGAGACGAAATCAGGGAGAGGCGCGTATTGGGTTCCAAAGGGGAAAAAGAAATTGCTCATGAAAGTCCTTCCAAGACCTCGCTGCTTTCGATAGAACCTCGCTCGATGGACTAGTTGGATCGCCCGACGACAAGAGCAGGGGGGAAGGTTTGTTCACCCCTGCTGCATGTTCCCGCAGACTCGCCCTCGCTACCAACGCGCGCCATCGGTGCGTTTGAGGATCTCCTCCACTTTGGGCTGGAGCTCATCCAGCGCAGGCTTGGGATCCGCCTGTTGTAGGACAATCGCTTCCAGTGTAGCTTGAAGCTCGGTATTGATCTCGGCAGCTCCTAATACCTTGCCTGTGCCGGGCATGGGGATGCCGATCTTGGGCGCCTCTACCAGGTAACCTTGGATCATGGCATCGGACCAGCCGGGCACCTTGGGCGGATAGTTCTTGGGAGCGGGTACGGCGCCGATCTGCTCGACGATAAAGCGCGAGAAAGGCATATCGGGCGGATGGAACATCCACTTGAGAACCTCCCACCCCGCGTCCAGATCTTTGGAGAGGCGATCCTGCACGCACATCCAGGACCCCGCCAGATGTCCCACCGGTTCGATCCCCGGCCAGGGCTTGACCGCGGTGAAACCGCAATCCTCATACACCTCGCGCGGCGTGCCTTCCTTGTCGCGCCACTGAATGATCGGCACCCAGGGATTGACCTCCATCATGGCGGCCAGGCCGTTCCACATGCACTCCCAGCCGGGCACTTCGGGCACGTTGGTCGAGCCATCCTCCACCATGCCGTCCCACCAACTGGCGGCCTGGATGGCCGGCTCGCTGTTGACCGTGATCGCGATGGGCACATCGCCGCGCATCGTGTACATGTCCCCGCCGCAGCGCCTCATGTTCTGTGGGAAGTGATATCTCATGGGATAGTTCTGATATTGAATGGCAAAGCCGTAATATTTGACGCCGCCCTCCTCATGGGTGAGCTCTTTGGCTATCTCGCGCATCTGCACCATATCTTGGGGCACCTCGATGCCGGCCTTCTCAAACCACGAACGGCGGTAGGCCAGGCAGGGGCCCTGTATTTCGGTGGGATAGCCCCACACCTGCCCCTGGAAGCTGACCTTGTCGACGCCAGGGAGGATGTAATAGTCTCTGACGAACTGCTGCTCCTCCTCCGGCAAAGGAGCGATAATACTGTTGGCCACCAGTTCCATGGTGCTGATCGCAAGGTGGTACAGATCGGGAGGGTTGCCTGCCATATGAACGGCAGTTAGCTTTTGACGATACTCCTGGTCGCGAGTTGTCTCGATCGTAACTTTGATCTTTTTCTCGACACCGACCGAATTGTTGAAATCATCGATCAGCGCCTGCGCCAACAGGCCGCGGTCGCCACCCCAGTGGAACCAAATGGTCAACTCCACGGGCTGGGTGCGCGGCTTGGGTGACTCCGGCTGAGCCACTTTTTCCACAACGCGGGTGACCTCTTTTTCGACCTCGACCGCCTCTTTGACGACGACCGTCTCTTTGACCATCTCCTTGACGACAACCGTCTCTTTGACGATCTTTTCGACCACTTTGGGCTGGCAGGCGGCCAATACCGCGCCGGCCATACCAAGGCCGGCCATCTTGAGTAACTGGCGACGAGAGATGTTCTTGTCCGTCATTGAAAATTCCTCCATAGTATGTAGTTAAAATGTGCCAATATTACATGATAGGTATGGTTTCCCCGGGTTCCTCCTTTCGCCAAGTATAGCTCGTTTCATCTTGGATATATCCT
>JACIWY010000439.1 GCA_014360745.1 Chloroflexota bacterium | reverse complement strand
GAGATTGTGGATGCCGCACTGGCTCAGGGGTTGCATGTAGCTCTCGTCGATAAAGGGCCTCTGGGCGGTACTTGTGACAATGTGGGTTGTGTTCCTTCCAAGATGGTTATTGCCTCGGCCGATCGCGTGGCCGAGATTCAGGAAGCCAGTCGCTTGGGTATTCAGGCACGAGTAGAAAGGGTTGATTTCGCCGGGATCATGGAGTTCGCGCGCCAACATCGGGCCGAGACGCAGGCCCACGTCCGCGAGGGGATTCGGGCGGCTGAAAGGCTGGATTGGTACGAGAGGGTGGGCTTTTTCGTCGATGAGCGGACTCTTCAAGTTGGCGAGAGACAGATTCAGGGGGACAGGATCTTTATCGTCGCCGGAGCGCGGCCTCTCGTGCCCGAGATCGAAGGGCTAGCGGATATCCCCTACTTGGATAATGAGAGTGTCTTTGAGCTAAGAGAACGTCCCGATAGTCTGGCTATTATCGGCGGTGGCTATATCGCCGTCGAGTTCGCTCATTTTTTCGCTGCCATGGGCACGGAGGTAACCGTCCTACAGCGCAACCGTTATCTGGTGCCTGATGAGGAACCGGAAATCTCGGAGCGTCTCTATGAGGTGTTGTCGCGCCGAGTAAACATTCATTTGGAGACGGAGGTCGCCAAAGTGGCATCCGATGGCAAGGGGTATCGATTGACAGGACCTCATCGACCCGATGGCATGCTGAGAGAGGTTCATGCACAGCATGTGATGTTGGCAGCAGGGCGACGCTCCAATGCCGATCTGTTACAGGTTCAGAACGCGGGCATCGAGACCGATAAGCATGGCTATATTCGGGTGAACGATTATTTGGAGACCAATCTGCCTCACGTTTGGGCATTGGGCGATGTGACCGGCCGATACATGTTCAAACATGTGGCCAACCGCGAAGCGCTGTTTGCCTGGTACAATAGTCAGCATGAAGAGAAGGTGGCTTTGGATTACGGTCAGATTCCCCATGCTATCTTTACTCGTCCCCAGGTTGCAGCGGTCGGGCTGACCGAGGCCCAAGCTCGAGAAAAGCACAATGTTCTGGTCGGCCGTGCCAGCTATACCGACGTGGTCAAAGGAGTAGCTTTGCGGGCAGAGGAGGGATTCGCTAAGGCGATTGTAGACGCCGGGTCACGGCGGATCCTCGGCTTTCATATCATCGGCCCCTATGCACCGATCCTGATCCAGGAGGTCATCAATGTCATGGCCACCGACGGCCGTGCAAGCGCCCTTTCCTTTGGTCTACACATCCATCCCGCCTTGCCGGAGCTCGTCGTGAGAGCTATGGAGAGCCTGCAACCCGGCTGAAAAAGCGGCGATGCGATCTCTCGGCGCCCGCTCACAAAAGGAATACGCCGTGATCCAAACAGGCGGCGATCATCTCCTCCGGCCAGAGGCTAGCTTGTACCTCCCCTACATGCGCACGTCGTAAGAAGAGCATGCACAGGCGCGATTGGCCGATCCCCCCGCCAATGGTCAAGGGCAGCGCGCCGGCGAGAAGCTGGCGATGATAGAAAAGATCGAGCTTGTACTCTTCGCCTTTGAGGGCCAATTGTCGCCGCAGTGCTTCGGCGTCGACGCGAATGCCCATAGAGGAAAGCTCTACGGCGCCATCGAGCAACGGATACCACACGAGAATGTCGCCGTTCAAGCCGCGCCGGCCCCCATAGGTTTCGCTGCTCCAGTCGTCATAGTCGGCGGCGCGAGGATCGTGAGGGCGGCCATCCCGTAATGGTGCGCCGATGCCGATGACAAACACCGCACCCTTTTCGCGGCAGATGGCATGCTCGCGCTCGCGTGGCTCGAGGTCGGGATAGAGCGCCTCTAAATCCTCGCTATGGATGAAATAAATGTCGTTGGGCAGGTAGGCGGCCTCAAGCGTCGGGTAGCGGGCGCACACGTCGCGCTCCGTCTGCACGATGACCCGATAAATGGTGCGTACGATCTCTTGCAAGAATCCTAGGTTGCGCTCCTCAGGGCGGATGATCCGTTCCCAATCCCATTGATCCACATAGATCGAGTGCAAGTGATCGACCTGCTCATCGGGGCGAATGGCGTTCATGTCGGTGTAGAGCCCTTCCCCATGTCGAAAGCCATAGAGCGCCAGGGCCAAACGTTTCCACTTGGCCAGGGATTGGACGATCTCGGCCTCGCTCCCCAGGCTTTTGATGGCAAAGCGCACCGGCTTTTCGACCCCCGAAAGATGGTCGTTCACGCCCGTTCCGGCGGAGACGAAAAGGGGCGCCGTGACCCGAGTGAGATGAAGGGCTGCGGCCAAGCGTTGTTCAAAAGTATCCTTGATATATTTGATCGCTATCTCGGTTTCCCGTAGATTCAACGGGGAGCGATAGCCCTGCGGTAAAACCAGAGACCCGTTGGAAAGGTTGACGCGGACGGCGCTGGTGGCGGACAATGGCTATCTCCTTTCTTGGGGATGCGTGAATACTCGCAGAATGAGCCATACCATAACGATTTTTGCCCTGGCGGTCAATTTGTGCACTTGACGTTCCGGCGCGATAGAGCCATGATGCCGGTCACTGTCCATTGGTGAAGGGCGATTTGTAAGAGGAGGGGAGCGTTCTATGAAGTACCGCTACGCCGAGATGATCTGGTATGAGGTGAAGGAAGCCGCCGAGCAGGATCGCGTGGCCGTCTTGCCGGTGGCTATGCACGAGGATCACGGGCCACACCTGCCTGTGGACACCGATTTTGTGCTTTGTACCGAAATCTGCGAGCGCGCCGTGGCCCGCATCCCCTCCGAGGCGGTGTTGGTGCCGCCTGTTGCCCATGGCTATAGCCCCCATCACATGGATTTTCACGGCACGATCACCATCGAATGGGATACCCTCATCCGCTATATTCGCGATGTTTGTTGCAGCTTGGCTTATCACGGTTTCAAACGCATCTTGGTGGTCAACGGTCACGGCAGCAACGCTTCGCCCGTGGATCTGGCGGCGCGCTTGACAATCTTGCACTATGAGGGCAGGGTACTTTGCGCTGCAGTCAATCATTGGCAATTGCGCCAAGTGCGGGAAGTGGGCCAAGCCCTGCGAGAGTCGGACTATGGCGGGACGTCTCATGCCGGCGAGTATGAGACCTCGCTTTATCTGGCCCTCAGGCCGGAATTGGTACGCATGGAGGCGGCGGTGAATGAGCGGGCGCTTTTGCCGCCGAGCTTTCAGAGCGATCTGCTCGCCGGAACCCACCCCCAAGGCTCGGCCGCTCATTTGGTGCCCTATTGGAGCGCCCGGACGGCCAGCGGCGTGATGGGCGATGCCACCAAGGCCAGC
>JACIWY010000438.1 GCA_014360745.1 Chloroflexota bacterium | reverse complement strand
AGCGGTTCCCCAGAGCAGGCGCCCCCTCAACCGCCTGGCTCGTTGGAAGTGGCGCCGGCGTCTGCACGGTCGATTCCAGCTGCCCTTCCTCAGGCTCAACGATGACACGCACTACCCCTTCGGGGAGATAGCCGCTTGAACGCAACACTTGATCCACCCAAGCCATCGATTGCCGCCGCTCGATCTCGGCTTGTAACGCGGCCCGCTGTCGCTCCATATCGGCGATTTCCTGCCGCAATTGGTCTCGCCAGTTACGTAACCGATAGGCATCGGCGGTTTTGGTGGCAAAGGCCACTACGAAAAAGAGCGCCAGTGTAAAGGCCAGGATGCCCACCAGTTGCGCCGAGGTAATTGCCCTAGAAGCATCTCGCGTCGCCATGTTCACCTCTAAAAATAGATCATACGCCCTTTTCTTCAGGCCGTCAATGCCGCGCGAGCTTGTCTTGCTTTCGCCAATCGGCTATAATCTCGGCGCGGCCAACAAGGCTGTGTTTCCACGGTTCTATGAAGGAGTCTACCGATGGCAGACAAGATTTTGGTCGTCGATGACGATATGGCCGTCGCAGAGGCCATCGAACGTACTCTCAAACGGGCCGGCTTTGACGTGCTTGTGACGTATCGCGGGGCCGATGCGATCGAGATAGCCCGCCGACAACACCCCGATGTGGTGGTGCTCGACATCTTGATGCCCGGCATGACGGGCATCGATGTATGTCAGCACATGCGGGCCAGTATGGAGCTCGCCGATATCCCCATCCTGTTTCTCACGGCCAAGGCCGAAATCAGCGACAAGATCGAGGGCTATGAAGCCGGCGCCGATGACTATTTGACCAAACCCTTTGACTTGCGCGAGCTCGAATTGCGCATCAGAGCCGTCTTGCGCCGCAGCCAACGGACCGCCTTTCTTTCCTCGCCGGATGAGATCAAGGTCGGGGAGTTGGTGCTCAATACCCGCACCTTTGAGATCAGCACTCCGCTGGTCACCCAGCTTCTTACGCCTGTCGAGTTCGAGCTAATGCAGTTTCTCATGACCAACCCCGATAGGGTGTTCTCCGCCGATGAGCTGCTGCAAAAGGTTTGGGGCTATCCGCCGGGCACCGGTATGCCCGATCTGGTGCGCGTGCATGTCAAAAACATCCGCGACAAGATCGAGCCCGACACCAGCGCGCCCAGATACTTGCGCAATATTTTGCGCCGAGGATATCTGGTGAGCAGCGACAACAGTGCCCCCTAGTTTGCCCCATGGGCGTAGGGAAGAAAACGATGGCCAGAGCAACGATCTTGCTGGCAGAAGACGAAGACTCCATCCGCACCATGTGTTTCGAGGCCCTGCGCGGGGCCGATTACCAAGTGGCCGTGGCAGCGAACGGCACCGAAGCGGTGGAAACAGCGCGAAGCTTTGCGCCGGATAGATTAGAGTTGCTCGTAACCGATCTGCGGATGCCCGATCTCGATGGCTTGGAGGTAGCGCGCGAGATTCGCCGCCTTCATCCCGCGTTGGGCATTGTCATCATCACAGGTTATGGCAGCATGGATGCCGCCATCGAGGCGCTTAAGGAAGGCGCCTCGGAATTTGTGCTCAAACCCTTTCGCAGCGATGAGTTTTTGGAGGCTATCGCCAGGACGCTGCACAAGCGCCGGCTCGAACGCGAAAATGCGCGCCTGCGCACGCTCATCCCGCTCTTTGATCTAAGCCGGGCTTTGATGGGCCCCGTCGATATGGAGACCATCCCCCAATATATCGTGCGCATTGCGCAAGAAGAGATGCGCGCCGATAGCGCCTCGCTCATGCTGGTCGACGATCAGGGCAAGCTCAGCATTCATGCCGCCGAGGGCCTGCCCCCTGAGGTCATCCTGCAGACGCATCAGAGCATCGACGAGGGCATTGCCGGCTATGTGCTTGCTCATCGCAGACCGATGATCTTGCAAGGCGACAAGAGCAGCGATCCTCGTTTTGCCTATATAGCTCGCGAGAGCGAGGTGCGCAGCGCCATCTCCCTGCCGCTGGTGTACCAAGACCATGCCCTTGGCGTGCTCAATGTGTCGCGCAGAGAAGAGACGCCGCCCTTTACCGAGGGGGATATCGAATTTCTCTCCGTATTGGCTACCCAGGCCGCCATCGCGCTCGAAAACGCCCGCCTTTTTCAAGAGCTTCAGGAAGCTTATCGCCGTTTGGCCGAGTTAGACCATTTGAAGAGCGAGTTTATCAGCATCGCCTCTCATGAGTTACGCGCTCCCTTGGCCGTCCTCCTGGCCTACGCCACCCTCTCCGAGGCAGAGGCCAGCGGCCCCTTGCGCGAGCACCTGGAACAGGTGCAGGATTCGGCGATGCAGCTTAAATCGATCATCGACGAAATGGTCAGCCTGCGACGCATCGATACCGGCGAGGCTCAAGTGCGCCTGATTAACGTGCACATCGCCCCTATTATATCCGGCGTTCTGGAGGAATTGGGGCCATTGGCCAGCCGAGGGAACCTCTCGGTATCCGTCGATGTGCCGGAGGACATCCCCGCCGTTCGGGCGGACGAACAGGTGGTGCGTTTGATCCTCAGCAGCCTGGTCTCCAACGCGATCAAGTACACACCGGCGAGGGGCTCGGTGACCGTCCGCGCCCGACAGGATCGAGATCGGGTGTGCGTCGATGTGGAGGATACCGGCATTGGCATCCCGGCTGAAGCGTTGGAACGCATCTTTGACCGTTTTTACCAGGTAGAGGATTCCTTGCGACGCGAACATGGCGGCATCGGCCTGGGCCTAGCCATAGCTCGCGAGATGGCCGAGCTCATCGACGCCGAGATCTCGGTCACCAGCGAGCTGCACAAAGGATCTTGTTTCACCCTCTCCTTACCCGTCGCGTCCGAAGATTGAGCTCAGCCATAATAGGGCCAAACCGAAACGGCATGTTTATAAAACGACCAAGCCCCTCTTTCGAGGGGCTTGGTCGTCTCGGTGTCCTAGCGATCACAAGGAGGTGACGCTAGGACACAGCACGTACTGCTAGTATGATCCATGCACATCACCTCCTTATTAAAAGATAGCATGTGTAAGGAGGGGCGGGCCTCTTTACCCGCATCAATTGTCCCTAATTATGCCTATATCGCGCCCCTTGTCAAATACGAAAAGGGCCATTCTGTTGCGACCCCCTCCCATTGATGCTATAATGGCCCTATCAATAGCTGGCAGCGCAAGATCCTCCGTGGCGATGTACCCATCACGCACCCTTGCCCGTCACGTGAGAACGTTTTCCTGCGCGGTAAGGAGGCGCAAGTGGACGACAGCCATATCGATGCCCATCTCCACGTGGCGA
>JACIWY010000437.1 GCA_014360745.1 Chloroflexota bacterium | reverse complement strand
TTCGGCCATCGAATTCATGGACGAGGGGACGGTGCGCGTTACCAATCAACAGCAGGGGCTCCAACTGCGCGAGACCCCCACGTTATTCATCGAATTTCACGGCAATGAAGCCGAGATCGAAGAGCAGATCGAATACCTGCGCGAATTGTGCGAGGATCATCATTGTATCGACTTTCAATCCGCCATGACCACCGAGGCCCGCGAAAAGCTATGGGCGGCGCGCAGCGAGGCCCATGACTCGATCAAGTTTTCGCATCCCGGCGCGGTGATGATCGCCGGTGATGTGTGCGTGCCCATCTCGCGCTTTGGCGAGATGGTGCGCTTTGTGCACGAATTGGCCAAGCGGGTAAATCTGCCCATCTATGCTTTTGGCCATGCCGGCGACGGTAATTTACACACCGAAACGATCGCCCATCGCGAGGACCCGGAGGAATTTGCGCGTGGCATCCAAGCCACCAACGAGATCATCAAGCAAGGCTTGGCATTGGGTGGCACGGTGGCCGGGGAGCACGGTGTCGGTTGGGCCAAGCGCGAGTTCATGGCCTTGGAGCATGGAACAAGCCTGGAGGTGATGAAGGCCATCAAGCAGCTTTTTGATCCGCTCGGCATTATGAACCCGGGCAAAATCTTTGTAGATTGAGAGCAGAAACATGCAGGGCCCTCGCAGCTTTGGTGCCACGCCGGAGGCGCTCTCATGATGGAGATCCTGGTGGAGGGCGCCAGGCGCCTGGGCCTCACCCTAGAATCCAGGCATATCCAACTTTTTGAGCTCTATTATCGCGAGCTCATGACCTGGAACGAGCGTTTTAACCTCACCGCCATCAGCGGCTATGAGCAGGTGCAAAGCCGCCATTTCCTCGATTCATTGACTTGCCTGTTGGCCTTGCCCACCTCTATGAGCACGCGAGAGATACCCGATACGGTGCCGTTGCAACGATACGGGTGCGCGCTGCGTTTGGCCGATGTGGGCAGCGGTGCCGGGTTTCCGGGGCTGCCGATCAAGATTATGCTGCCCGATGCGCATATGACGCTCATCGAGGCGACGGCGAAAAAGGTCGCCTTCCTACGCCATGTGGTCGAGGTGCTTGGCCTGAGCGGCGTTCAGGTATTGAACGCTCGCGCGGAGGAAGTGGGCCATATGCCCGAACATCGAGAGACCTACGACGCGGTGATGGCGCGGGCCGTGGCCCGCATGGCCACTCTGGCCGAGTATTGCCTGCCGTTATGCCGAATCGGAGGGCGCATGATCGCGCCCAAAGGAGAGGATGCCGAGGCTGAAGCGGAGGCGGACAAAGAGGCGATTCGTTTATTAGGGGGAACGTTGGTGGCCGTCAAGCCCGTTCTTTTGCCCGAAATCGAGGCCGATCATTACCTCGTCGTGGTGGACAAGATCGCCCATACCCCCGATATATACCCACGGCGGCCGGGGGTGCCGGCCAAACGCCCGCTGGCTTAAAGCGTGGGTGCCAAGGGATCATACGCTGACTTTGAAGGGGTTAAAGTCGGTGCTTATATCGTAATAATCCTCGGCCTCGGCCCGTTTGAGCCCGTTGACCACCCGGTAGGTGATTGGGGTCATGAGGGCCTCGAGGCCGCACTTGAACACATAGTTGGAGAGGATGACGGAGATGAGCAAGGCGCCGGGCAAGGCGCCGTAGAAGGCTATCAACACAAACAACAGTGTATCCACCCCCTCGCCCACTAGCGTGCTGGCGATGGTACGCGTCCACAACCAGCGCCCACGGGTCAGGATCTTCATCTTGGCCAATACCCAAGAGTTGGAAAACTCGCCGGCAAAGTAGGCCAACAGACTGGCCGCAACGATGCGCGGCGTCAGGCCCAGGATGGCCTGGTACGCCTCTTGATGCTCCCAACCCGGCGCCGGGGGCAGGGCACCGACGACGGCCAAGATAAAGGCCATCAGCAAGGCCGCGGCGAACCCGGCCCAGATAACCCGTCGCGAGCGGGCATAGCCGTACACCTCGGTCAGGATGTCGCCAAAGATGTAGCTGATGGGAAAGAGGATGGTGCCCCCGTCAAAGGTAAAAGGGCCCAGCAACAAGATCTTGGACGAGGCGATGTTGCTGATAATCAACACGGCCACAAAGCCGGCCATGATGAGGTCATAGTAGCGGAAGGCGCGCCGGGGTTCCTCAATCATCGTGTTCTTCCATCGCCTGCCACAGCCGACAGAACGCGCACAGCTCACCGGCCGTCGTCGGCTGGCCACAGGCCCGACATTCGCCCAGCTCCGGCGCCGACTCGGGTTCCGGCGCAAAAAGCCCCTCTTCGCGGGCCTTGAGGAAACTGAGATAAAATTGCTGCTTGGCGCCACGCGAGTGCCGCTCCAAGCGGTTCAACAACTCTTTATAAAAGATGGTCGTAGCCCGCACCGAGTAAGGGCATTCCAGCTCCACGAAAGAGATCTCTTTGACCAGGGCGTAAGCCGCGGTTTCACGTTCGTACAGGTGGCAGAGCGGCTTGACCTTGCGCGCCAGGCCCGGATGGCTGGCCGGCAACACGGGCGCCTGGCGACGCAAATAGCTGCCCTGCCAATGCAACGTGTTTTGCAACAATACGGCGGCCTCGTCGTCCAGGTTATGGCCGGTGGCTATCGCGGCATAGCCTCCTTCGCGGGCGACGCGGTTCATGATGTGACGTTTCACCAGGCCACAGGCCGAGCACATACGTCGCCCGCGGCCGGTCTTGCCCAGATCGGGGATGCCCCGACCGTACTCCCGGCGCACGTCTACGATCCGCAACGGCAGGCCGCCGTGGCGAGCGGCGAAGGCTTCCACATGTCTCTGCGATACGTCGGAATAGTCCTCATGAGCGATGCCTAGATTGATGTACAAGCCCTCCGTCTGGTAACCCAGCTCGATGAGAATCTCCCACAGCGATAGGCTGTCTTTGCCGCCGGACACCGCCACCAAGACGCACTCGTCATGGGTGAACATCTGGTAGCGCCGAATAGTGCGCTCCACCATGCGCGGCACCCAGGCGAGAAAATGCTCGGCGCACAAATGGAGGCGGTGCTGCGGCATGCCTATGACCGCCACACCGCCACACTGATCACACTTCATCGCATTCTCCGTTCTTACATCCCGAACCAGCTAGGAGACCGGCCGGGCCAAGGGCCGGGCTCAGCCTCCGGAGATCACGTTGACCAGGCGAATCTCATCGCCCGGCTCGAGCAACGTTTGATCGTTGATGAGCTTTTTGCCCTTCAGGGCCAGCACGGCATAGGGGTCGAGGCCACCCTTCTCAATGGCAGCCCGCACCGTCATGCCACTTTCCACCTCCCATTC
>JACIWY010000436.1 GCA_014360745.1 Chloroflexota bacterium | reverse complement strand
GATACCTTTATACTTGTCGCCAGCCTTGGCCGATCAACTCTCTGATGTTCCCTTTGTGTATCGGTACACACGTGGGGAGCAGCTTTGCCTTTTGGAGGGACGCGAGTGAAAGAGCTCGATCTCCCTGAGGAGTTCGTCAGGAGATGCAAAGCTGTCCGGGCAAAGCGTCCGCGTACAGTAATTGAGCACATTCTTGAACACGGGTATATCACCACGGAAGAATTGCGCGACAAATATGGGTATAATCACCCTCCGCGTGCCGCTAGAGACGTTCGCGAGCAGGGAATCCCATTGGAGACCTTTCGCGTTACCAGCAGTGATGGTCGGAGTATTGGTGCGTACAAGTTTGCTGATCCGCGTAAGGCACGCTTTACCGACTTGCATGGACGGACGGCATTCTCAAGACGCCTGAAGCAACAACTGATAGAGAAACATGGCTGCCGTTGTGCTATTTATCTAGAAGACTTTGATGAGCGTGATCTCCAGATTGACCATAGGATACCGTTTGAGATCGCTGGGAATAACGTAGAAGGGATGGACGATCCAGACCAGTATATGCTGCTTTCCGGTTCCGCGAATCGTGCGAAATCGTGGGCATGCGAACATTGCGTGAATTGGTTGGAGTTGAAGGATCCCGAAATATGTTCTCGATGCTATTGGGCTTTTCCTGAGGATTATGAACACATAGCTATGCGTCAAATAAGAAGAGTAGATATTTTGTGGTCAGGAACCGAAGTCAGTATATACGATCAGTTACAACAGAGGACATTAGAACTCCAAGCTGTAACTCGTAATTTCCCAGAGGAGAGCCCTAATGCAAGCCACGATCGAACCCGTGATCACCAAGTCCGACCTCAAAGAAGTCGTTTTGTTCCCCTTTCGCCTGTATCGCCACGATCCTTTTTGGGTGCCTCCGCTGATCAGCGAGCGGATGGAACATTACGATCCGCATCATAACCCCTTTTTCCAACACGCCACGATGCAGATGTTTCGCGCCGTGCGCGACGGCCAGACGGTGGGCACCATCGCCGCCATTGACGATGCTCTCCATCGCGAGGTCTGGAACGATTCGGTGGGCTTTTTCGGCGTGTTCGAGGTGATCGAGGAATATGAGGTGGCCGCCCAGCTCCTTTCGGCGGCCAGGCGTTGGCTGGCGGAGCGGGGGATCGACGTCATGCGCGGGCCGGCCAACCTGAACATCAACGACGAGTTCGGCCTGCTGGTCGAGGGTTTTGACGGTATGCCCGTCATCATGATGCCTTATAACCCCCGTTATTATCAGACCTTCCTCGAACGTTACGGCATGGTCAAGGCCAAGGATCTCTTGGCCTTTAAGCTGGACATCGCCAGCTACGGTCCCAATCTGGAAAACCTGCCCGAGCGCGTCTCGCGGGTGGCGCGCATCGCCCAGGAGCGCTACCATATCGAGATACGCCATGTCGATCTGAAGCAGTTGGACCGCGAGGTTGAGCTGCTCAAGCCCGTCTATCGGCAGGCCTGGCGCAAGAACTGGGGCGCCGTGCCGATGACCGACGCCGAGTTCAGCTATATGGCCAAGAGCCTCAAACAGATCATAGACCCCGAATTGACCTATCTGGCCTTCTACGAAGGCCAACCCATCGGTTGCTTCCTGGTCGTCCCCGATTACTGCCAGGTAGCCTATCATCTAAACGGGCGCCTCTTCCCCTTCGGTTGGGTCAAATACCTGTGGTATAAGCGACGCATCACCGGCGTGCGCGTGGTGCTCATGGGGGTGTTGGAGGAACATCGTCTGAAGGGGGTAGAAGCTCTCTTTTACCAAGAGGGCTGCCGGGTGGCCATCCGCAAAGGGTATCAATGGGCCGAGATGTCTTGGATCCTCGAGGACAATTACAAGGTCATCCGCGGCATCGAAATGATGGGCGGCAAGGCTTACCGCCGCTATCGCGTGTACGATATGCCCACGTCGTGAAGCTGTTCTCATGCGGGGGAGCCCTTCCCCCCGCATGAGGGCGCTACTCGCGAGCGCGGATATCGACTCGGCGCAACAGGTTGGCGTTGGTCACCACGGTGACCGAGCTGGAGGCCATGGCGATCTCGGCCAGTGCCGGGTGCATCAGGCCCAACACGGCCAGCGGAATCATGATCAAGTTATAGAAAAAGGCCCAGAACAGGTTTTGGCGGATCTTGCGGAAGGTTGCCCGCGAAAGTTTGATGGCGCTGACCACGCCCCAAAGATCGCCGCGCACCAGGGTCACATCCGCCGCCTCGATGGCGATGTCTGTGCCGGTGCCGATGGCTACACCCACGTCGGCCTGGGTCAGGGCCGGGGCATCGTTGATGCCATCGCCGACCATGGCCACGCGACCGAATTGCTTCTGCAGGCGTTGAATCTCGGCCACTTTGCCATCGGGGAGCACCTCGGCCACGATATGATCGATCCCGGTGCGTCGGGCGATGGCCTCTGCCGTGCGTCGGTTGTCGCCGGTGAGCATAACTGGGGCGATGCCCAGCCGACGCAGGGCGCGGATCACCTCCGGCGTCTCTTCCTTGATGGGATCGGCCACGGCCACCAAGCCAGCCAATTGCCCATCCACAGCCACGAACACGGCGGTCTTGGCCTCCGATTCGAGGCGCACCAGGTCGGCTTGGCCGGCGTCTGTGCGTATACCCCGCTCCTCCAGCAGACGCTGGCTGCCGACCAATACCTCATGCCCCTCTACGTTGGCGACAATCCCTTTGCCGCCGAGGGCCTGGAAAGCGGTTGGCGAGGCCGGCGACAGCCCGCGCCGGCGCGCGCCGTCGACGATGGCCTGGGCGATGGGGTGTTCGCTGCCCATCTCGGCCGAAGCCGCCAACTGCAACCAGGCGCGTTCGTCCGCGCTTAGTGAGACCACATCGGTCACCTCCGGGCGGCCATGGGTGAGGGTGCCCGTCTTGTCAAAGACGATGGTCTTGACCTCGCGCAGCATCTGGATCGCAGCCCCGTGACGGATCAAAATGCCGTTCTCGGCGCCCATGCCGCTGCCCACCATCAATGCCGTAGGCGTGGCCAGCCCCAGCGCGCAGGGGCAGGCGATCACCAGCACCGAGATGGTGGCCACCAGGGCCAACGTGGCCACCGAGAGCCCGGGGTTTACCCAAGGCAAAACGCCTTGCGCCGCCGCCAACATCGGGCGCAGGTTATCGCCGGCCAAAACCCACAAGAGCAAGGTGGCCAGGGCGATCCCTATCACCACCGGTACAAAAATACCCGTGACCCGATCGGCGAACTCTTGGATCGGCACCTTGGTGCCTTGGGCTTCCTCCACCATGCGCACCACTTGGGCCAAGAAGGTATCG
>JACIWY010000435.1 GCA_014360745.1 Chloroflexota bacterium | reverse complement strand
CATTGTCGACGACGCGGTAATCAAAATACTCCTCGACCACCTTGGCGATGGGGCGACGCGCTTCCTGATTACCGGCAAAGATGATCGTCGGCCGACGTTCCGGCTCGATATCTTTGTATATCGTGGTCAGCACCTGGGCAGCCGTCTCTAAGGTTTTGGTAGGGCCCCGATCGACACCACCAGTCATCACCACCACATCAGGAGGATCATGTCGAAGCATGTCTAACGTGTCATGATCCCAATGTTCCTGGCGGGAGCCGACTTCTAGTTTGCGCAGGATGGTCGCGTTTGAGGAAAGACAGGCGCGTTCGGCGCTTTCCAGGCTCAAATCGCCCGTCAACCCCAGCACAAAGCAACGTAGAGGAGGCGCGGCGCTCGATGTGGCTACCAAGGCGTCAAAACCGTCGCCCGAAAGCTGTTCGGGGGTAAGGGGTCGTTCGTCGACCAGCAAACGTCGCTGGGTAATCCGTTCGATCTGACGCATAGCCCGACGAAGGCCCAGGGTAATGTCATTGTCCGGCGCCATGATCGTCGTGGACGACTCGGCGTGTGCCACAAAGCGATAGACACCCTCCACAAGATCGATGAGACATACGTGCGTGAGGGTGCTGCCGATGTCGGCGGCAATGATGGATTCGGGTCGAGGGGTTCGCGGCATAAGTTGCTTATCCTACCCCAAACAGGTTGAGCCAATCAAAGAGCAGGAACTCGATCCTGCTCCGTAGGACCGCGAAAAAGGTGAGCAAAGCGCCGGCGAACAGAGCCCCGAAGGCGATCATGATGAATTTTTGGCCTACGCGGCCTAACGTCCGTATCGCCCATTCGCCGAGAGCATTCAAAGGGCCGCGTCCTCGCGCGGCATAGTGAAATGTGGCTAGGGTGGCTATCGTGCCCAAAATAAGCAAAAACGCATCTATCGCATAGGCCCAGCCCAAGAGCCCGCCGCCGTAGGTAGTCGGCGAGATAGAACGTACTGTAGCGCCCATCTGGGGTATGAGCGAGCCAGCCAATGCACCACCGGCAGCCAGGGCCGCGCCGGTGCCGAACAAGACAGCCAATGGCAGGTTGCCTAGAGATGACAACGACTCTACCCCGCGCGCCAACAACAAAAGGCCCAAGACGAAAAAGATCCCATAGTGCCAGTACGTATAAGGATCATCGAGTAGGAGATGCAGGCGTGGCCACAAGACGTGATTCCAGGCAAGGGCCCCCGCATAACCAGCTGCAATACCGACGAAAAGATATTCGGCAAAGCGAAAGAAGGGGTTTTCACCGAACACGTAGCTCAAGATGGCCAGTGTCAACAAAGCAGCGACCCAAGTGCCCACCAGTTCGGCGGTGCCTGCGGGTAACAAGGCGATGATCTGTGACAAGGTGTTCACCCTCTTCCCCCTTAAAGCCTGCTTTCCCGAGAACTTTGCGATGTCGAAGAAGGTCCTTTTTCGCCACGAACGGCGTAGACGGCGTTGGTGAAAATGGCTACCAAAAACAAGAGGATCGCCAAGGCGGCAAAAGCATCGCTGGAAGATGCCGAGTTGTTGCCAAGCCCGCTGGCCGTTCCGTATTGCGCCGCTCCATAGATTGCACCAATCAACGTGCGCAGCTGTCCGGCCTGTTGATAGGGGATGAGCATTGGCTCGACGCGTGTGGTGACGATAGCGTGCAGCGGTACTTGGGCGCGGCTGCCCACCTGCTCGATCCAGCGCCGGACTACTCGGTCGTCGTCGGCGAGCACCAAGATATAAGCCACGTCCTGAATGTTGGCAAGCCCTTGACTCGCAGGCAGAAGATCCAGCTGTTGACCCAATAGATAGTCCGTTTTAAAAGCCTCTTGAAAGCCGTGAGCCAATGTGCGCAATCCGGCTTCTTCCCCCGGTAGATAGCCGAGGAGGATGTAATCCTCACCGTAATCATAGCGAACAGCAGCGGAAGCCGTCTCCATCAGCAGATTTTCGGCCAATCCCACCCCTTCCGGGCGCGTGGATAACGCCACGATGGGCACCTCTTGCGCCGCGAGGTGCTGTAATATGCTGCGCGCTAAAGGGGTCAGCTCGCCAGCATAGGCGGGACTGTAATCAAAAGAGATAAGCACGGGCATACCTTCTGGCACCGCAGAGAGATCTAGGGCCAGCGTATTGACCATACTTCGCGGTTGTACCCAGGCGGCGGTCTGGCCGCCAGTGAGTAAAGGGCTCAATGCAGCCAGCAGGACCAAGAGGTAAAGGATAAGCCGCCCCCCTGGCGAGAGGATCATTGGGCGTTCGGGCAAAACTTGTGTGGCCGGTACGTGCAGAGGGGCGGGCTCCTCGGCGATTTGGCGAAAGAGCTCGGCATCGGAGCGCTCTTCGGCACTGAGTGGTCGCTCCGTAGGAGGAGACGCCCGATGCGGCAGGGCAACTACGGTTTCCATGGGAATCGGGCTTTGCACGCCTTCGAGGGGCGTTTCGGCGATGGTTGGCAGTAGGAGCTCCTTCTCTTCTTGCGGCGGTGGCATACGGGGTTCATGATGAGGCTCGGCATCCGGTTTGCCAGCCTGAGCTGGTTCCGTCGAGGCTTCCTTGGCTGTAGGAGGGGGGGTGGGAGAATAAGTCTCGATAGTTTCAGGTTGGGCCTGGAACGGTTGGGGTTCCTCCGTCGGGGGATAAGGGGGTTCCTGCTCTTTCTTTTCCTCGGTGACTTGATCCCTTTCTTGTTGCGCTTGATCGCCGGTCACGAGTTTTTGAATGGGGGTCTCGAGGTCGATAGGTTGCTCGCGAGTTTTGGGTTCCTGGCGCGGCCTTTGCGTGTGCCCGCGAAACTCGTCCGGTGACGCCGCTGGCGGGATATACGGAGAGATCAACGCCTCGGCCTCGAGGCTTTCCTCATCGCCGCGTAGATCGGCAAAACAGTGACGGCAATATATTCTATCCGGCGAATTGAGTGCCCCACAGAGTGGGCATTTTACATGTTCGGTGGAGGGTAACATTTCGCCGCATTGCCGACATTTGAGAGCGTCATCGAAATTCTCGTGTCCACAGGACGGGCAGGTAATCATCCGGATAAGTCCTATTCTCCAAGATAGGGGCGATCTACTGTCAGCAAAATGCGCAACGAAGTAGCAATAGTGCCCAGCGCCGTGCCCATGAGAATGCCCCGAGCTCCCGCCGTCACTGGTATGGCCAATAACCAGTCGCGTATAGCTGAGAGCTCGGGCCACAACGTCTGCCCGAAGGGCAACTGGGTGAAGAGCAGAAAGAGGCTGGTCAACATCAAGATCAAGGCGTCAACGTTACGTAGCCTGAAGGAACGATAGGCAGCCATGACGGAAAAGAATGCCAAAAGTCCGGTCATG
>JACIWY010000434.1 GCA_014360745.1 Chloroflexota bacterium | reverse complement strand
GATAATATCCATCAGGTAGAGCGCTGACAACTATGAAGCGGATTTTATTTGGATTCATTATACTATTTTTATTAGTGTTCATTCCGATCCTTCTCGTTCAATTTTTGAAGGATCCGGGGGCGGACGAACAAGCCTTCGAGGAGCGATTTGACCCCACGTCCGTCGTGAAGCAAGTCACAAATTCCCTGTCTTCTCCTAGTCAGGCGCCGAGAAGCGCTTCGGCAACGCCATCGCTGTCGGCCACTCGCAACGCGCCGGCACAGAAGGAGCAGATCGAGCGACTTACCCCCACTCCAAATGTCCCTCGCGCGCCGATAATCATCACCCCGCGACGGATAACGCCGGCCCCGTTCCCCACGGCGACCTTTACCGCGAGCGCGACACCCCCTCCGCCGCCCACGGCCACCCTGTCGCCCACGCCGTCCCTGTCCCCCACGGCTACGCCATCGCCGACGATTACCCCCGTATACGTCTTGCTGGATGATAAAGAGACGCTGGAACGATACATCCGGCCCACCCCCACGCCCTACTTCACGCCGGCCAAGATTCCGAACAAGCTGATCGGCAAGATCGGCTTTGTCTCCGACCTCTTTGGCTCCGGCATTCGGGTGTACGTGGTGGATCCGGACGGCAGCCATCTAGCGTTGCTGACCAGCCCTTGGCCCTATCAGTCGATGCGCAATAGAGAATGGATCTCGCCCGACGGGCGTTACGTCGTCTACCAGGGAGGCAGCCAGGACCGCCTTGACCTCTATCTCAAGCCGCTGAACGGCGGGCCACACCACCGGCTCACTTTCGTGGGCACAGGGCAGGCCTACGACCCGGCCTGGTCGCCCGATGGGCAGCGTATCGTCTTCGCCTCCAACCAGGAGGGCGACGACGACATCTTTGTGGTTACCTTTGGCGATCCGGAGCACCCTAACCCGCACACGGAAAAGCTCACCCGTGGCGACGACTGGCAATCGGACAAGCACCCTAGTTACTCCCCCGATGGCACGCAGATCGTGTATTACAGCAACGCCACGGGCAGCGAACAGATATGGATCATGAACGCCGATGGCTCTAACCGTCGGCCGCTGATCGAGCTAGACGCCCGCTGTTGGGATCCCGTCTGGTTCAAACCGTGATCCGGCCGGATCGTGTCTCGACGTCACCCATGCGGCGCATGGCCTATTCCTCGATACAAATTATCTACCCCCTTGTAACCGCGCTGTAACCCGGACCTGATACACTAAAGAAAATGCTGGGCTTGCGGCCATGAGCTGCCACAAGCCATCGAAGAGGGCAGGATAATGCTCTCGGAAAGGATATCATGAGAGGAAAAAGGCAAACCATCTCGACGATATGGGGGCTGTTGTTGGCGCTGGGTATCTGCTTCGCCCTGGCCGGATCGGCAGGGGCGACGGTCGGGTTGTCGAAAACGGCGCAGACCTCGCTCACGCGGACCTACGAGTGGACCATCGACAAGTCGGAGTGGCAAAACATCACAGCGATCACTTTGCAGCCCGGTGAAACGCACACCGTGACCTATGACATTGTGGTAAGCGCTGTCTCCCGCGACAGCAACTGGAGGGTTACGGGGGACATTCTCTATTATAACCAGGCCGGACCTGACAAGTGGGTGACGGCGGTAACAGACGTCATGACCCCTGGCAATATCGCCGCCGAGGTAAAGTGTGAATACGAGCTGCCAAGGAACATGTCTACAGGATGGACTTTGCCCTGCGTCTATGGCGCCGATCTACCTAACGGAGATTCACGGCTTAACCAAGCCACGATCACTTATGAGGTAGACGGCGCGATAGTACAGGAATCTGCCACGGCCGAGGTCGATTTTAGCAAGGCGACCGTGACCGAGGTGGATAAATGCATCGACGTCCATGATTCGTATGGGGGCGATCTGGGCACCGTGTGCTATGGCGAAGCGCCCAAGACGTTCACCTACTCGCGCCAGATCGGCCCATACCCAGAGTGTGGGACATATTACGTCAAGAACACCGCATCCTTTGTCACCCAAGACACCGGCGCCAAGGGGAGCGATGACTGGACCATCGTCGTAGAGGTGCCCTGCGCCGAAGGGCCGGGGGTTGGCACGCCCGGCTATTGGAAGAATCACCCGGAGGCCTGGCCGGTAAATAGCATTGGCATTGGCGGGGTTTCTTATTCGAAAGAAGCGGCTATTGCGTTTATGGGCAAGCCCAACAAGGGCGACGTGACCTATATCATGTTCAGAGCCCTGGTCGCCGCCCAGTTGAACGTGCTTATGGGCAATGAAGATAGCTGCATTGCCGCCACCATTGCTGCCGCCGATGCATGGATGGCCACTTATGGGCCCGTTGGCAGCAGGGTAAAAGCCGGCGGCAAAAACTCGCCGTGGCGGACGGGCGAGCCGTTGTATATGCAGCTCGATGCCTACAACAACGGTTTGTTGTGCGCGCCACATCGCGACTAGCGCCATCTGTAAATCAAAAGGGGACGCCTGCAGGCGTTTCTTGGGACCCTCGAACCCAAGGCCGCCGATGACGTCCCCTCTTTTTACTCCCTATCCTCAAGCCATCCTTCCACAACCCTGGCCAGAACCCAATATTCCGCCGAGCGCTTGTTGGCCGGATCATAGCTCACCACGGTCTGGCCGTGTTCCGCTGCCTCGGCCACCCGGATCGAGCGCCCCACGGTGACATCAAGCACAGGGAGGCCCGTCGCGCGCATCCCTTCAACGACTGCTCTATGATGAAGCAGCCGGCTATCGTAGAACGTCGGCAGAACACCGATGATCTTGAGTCGCGGGTTAAACGCCCTACGTACCTGGTCGATCTTGTCCATCAGCAGGCGTAAGCTCTCCCAAGCTATGGTCTCAGGCACAATGGGGATCAAGATGCCATCGGCGGCCACCAAGGCGTTTACGGTCAAAAGGCCCAGGCTGGGCGGCGTGTCCACCAGGGCCACGTCGTACGAGCTATTGCGTTGACGCGCCAACAACCTCGGCCACCTCCTATGGCTCGCCACGGTATCCAACGCGTTCTTGAGCAAGGTCTCGCGGCCTGCCCGAAGCGCTAGCGCAATCTCTGTGCCGACAAGCGCGCTATGCGCCGGAGCAATGGCCAGCGAATGCCCTAAGGGGCGGATAATGTCGCGCAACGCGACCCCGCCTGAAGTAAGCCCCAAGACCTCGGCCATGGAGCGCCCGGCGACATCTCGCACGCCGCACATCCTGGTCAGACTCGCCTGCGGATCCATGTCCACAAGCAAGACGCGCCGATTCGCGGCCAACAACGTTCCCAGCGTGTGGGCGGTGGTGGTTTTGCCTACTCCACCTTTGAGACTGGCAACCGTCACGACATGCATA
>JACIWY010000433.1 GCA_014360745.1 Chloroflexota bacterium | reverse complement strand
CCGCGCATCGAGGCCATGCGCCGTACCATTGTGGAGCTCTTGCTCTCCGATCACCCCAAGGATTGTCTGGTTTGCTCCAACAACGGGCGCTGCGAGTTACAGCGGGTGGCCGCTTACGTCGGCGTACGCCAGGTGCGTTTCCAGGGAGAGCGCCGCTCGGCGAAGGTCGATCACTCTAACCCCTTTTTTGAGCGCGACGAAGAACGATGTATCCTTTGCGGCAAGTGCGTCCGCGTTTGTGACGAGATCCAAGGACGCCATGCTATCGACTATGCCTATCGAGGTCTAAAGACCAAGGTAGCCACGGGGTTGGATCGCCCGATCAATGAATCGACCTGCGAATCGTGTGGGCAGTGCGTCCAGCTTTGTCCTACGGGCGCATTGCGCACCAAGAACAGTGTGCGCTACGGCGCGCCTACCCACGAAGAAACGACCATTTGCCCTTATTGTGGGGTCGGTTGCGGGCTCATCTTGGAGATACGCGGCGACCGCATCATCGATGTTCGGGGTGACCCGGACAATCCCGTCAGCCATGGCAGCACTTGCGTCAAGGGCCGCTTTGGCTGGGATTATGTAGAGCATGAGGAGCGGTTCACCAAGCCCCTTGTGCGCAAGGGTGGCGTTTATGTCGAAGCCGGCTGGGATGAAGTCTTGGATCTGGTAGCCGATCGCTTTGCCGAGATCGTACGCCGGCATGGCCCCGATGCCTTGGCCTTCCTCAGCTCGGCCAAATGCACGAACGAAGAGAATTACTTGGTGCAGAAGCTGGCCCGTGGGGTGATCGGCACCAACAATGTGGATCATTGCGCCCGGCTTTGCCACAGCTCCACCGTGACCGGTCTAGTCACAGCATTCGGCTCGGGCGCCATGACCAACTCCATTGACGACATCGCCGAGCGGGCCGCGGCGTATTTCATCATCGGTTCCAACACCACCGAGAATCACCCCGTCATCGGGGCGCGCATTCGCCGGGCGGTGAAAAAGCGCGGGGCCAAACTGATCGTGGCCGATCCGCGACGCATCCCTTTGACCGAAATGGCCACGCTCCATTTGCGACAACGGCCCGGCACCGATATCGCTCTGCTCAACGGCATCATGTACGTCCTCATCGCCGAAAATTTGTACGACGCCGAGTACGTGGCCCGGCGCACGGAGGGATTTGAGCAACTCAAAGAAGTGGTAGCCCTCTATCCGCCCGATCGTGTCCAAGAGATTACCGGCGTCCTCGCCGAACAAATCGTCGAGGCGGCCCACATCTTGGCCGAAAACCGGCCCGGCGCGCTGCTCTATGCTATGGGCATTACGCAACATACCACCGGTCATCAAAACGTCCTGGCCTGTGCCGATCTACAGATGCTCCTGGGCAACGTCGGCGTGCCGGGCGGTGGGGTGAACCCGCTCCGTGGCCAGAACAACGTCCAGGGGGCTTGTGATATGGGCTGCCTGGTCGACGTCTACCCGGGCTACCAGTCGGTCGGCGATCTGCAGAACCAGCACAAGTTCGCAAACGCTTGGGGCAAGACTTCGGGCACCCAACCGGGCCTTACGCTGACCGAGATGCTCAACGCCGCCGATCGAGGCGCCGTTCGAGGGCTGTTTGTCCTTGGCGAAGATCCGGCGATGACCGATCCAGATCTTAACCACGCCCGCCAAGCCCTGGATAAAGTCGAGTTCTTGGTGGTGCAAGAGATTCTGCCCACCGAGACCACGGCATACGCCGACGCGATCCTGCCCGGTGCCGCTTTTGCCGAAAAGGAGGGCACTTTTACCAACACCGAGCGCCGTGTGCAAAGAGTGCGCCAAGCGGTCGATCCGCCGGGCAAGGCTCGCCCCGATTGGCAAATCCTTGCCGAGTTGGGGCGCCGGATGCAACAGCGGCTGGGGCTTGATCCGGAGGCCGCGCCTTATGCCGCCTGGCGCTACACCTCGCCCGAGGATATCATGGACGAGATCGCCACCCTGACGCCGATCTATGCCGGTATCCGCTACGAGCGGTTGGAGACGGAGGGCGGGTTGCAGTGGCCGGTGCCTACGCTCGAACATCCGGGCACCCCTATTCTCCATGAAACGCGCTTTTCCCGTGGGTTGGGCCGATTCGTCGGCGTGGAATGGGTGCCTCCGGCCGAAGAGCCGGACGACGAATATCCTTTTGTCTTGACCACAGGGCGCGTGCTCTACCATTTCCACGGCGGGGCCATGTCGCGCCGTTCGGAGGGCCTAAACGCCCTCTATCCGGAGGCGCAAGTGGAGTTGAACGCTGCGGATGCGCGGGCTTTGGGCATTCATAGCGGCGATCGTGTGCGAATTACCTCGCGGCGGGGCCAGATTACCGCCCGCGCTCAAGTTGTCGAGAGGCTTGACCCTGGGGTGATCTTTATACCCTTCCACTTTCACGAGGCCGCTGCCAACTTGCTGACCAACGCTGCCCTCGATCCCGTGGCCAAGATCCCGGAACTCAAGGTATGCGCCGTACGCCTGGAAAAGGCTTGACGTAGAGGAGCGGATGGAAAGTTCAGGGCCCATTACCCATCGACACGTTTGGCGTTTTGGCGAAGAGGGCACTTACGAGGAGCAAATCCCCATGCTCCTGGAAGAGCCCCTCTCGTTGGAGATCAACGGCAGTCAGGTGGCCGTCTTGATGCGCCTGCCAGGCCAGGAAAAGGAGTTGGCAGCGGGCTTTTGCCTCAGCGAGGGCCTGGTGAGCCGCTTTGAGGATATCCTCATGATCCACCATTGCGGTCAGGGGCTTCCTGCGCCTGGCGAAGCACAAGACGACGCGCTGACCTCACGCAACCGCATCCAGATGCGCGTGCGCCCCGAGGCGCTGAACCCCGAGGCGCGCCTAGAGGTGGTGCGTTTGATCCGTGCCGGATGCGGCGCTGTGGATGTGGATCGTTCCACGCTCCCCTTACCTCGTGTGAGTAGCAAACTGCGCGCCGACGGGCGGACTATGTTGGGCTTGGAGCGCACCATGCGCGAGGCCCAAGTGTTGCACCGCGAGGTAGGCGGCGTTCATGCCGTGGCCTTGTTCGATGTCACAGGCACGTTGATCACCCTCTGCGAAGATGTGGGCCGCCATAATGCAGTGGACAAGGCCGTAGGCCACTGCCTGCTGCGTGGCATCCCCCTAGAGGACAAGATCTTGCTCTGCTCCGGTCGCCTAAGTTACGAGATGGTGACCAAAGTCATCCGCGTGGGGATACCGATCCTCTGCTCCGTCTCGACGCCGACGGCTTTGGCGGTACAGATTGCCGACGAGTTCAACCTCACCCTGGTGGGTTACTTGCGCGGGCGCAAAATGACGGTGTACGCCCATCCAGAGCGGATCAAGATGCTGCCCGCCTAGTC
>JACIWY010000432.1 GCA_014360745.1 Chloroflexota bacterium | reverse complement strand
ACCATTTCGTGGGCGTTTGTGGCAACGCAATTATTACGAACACATCGTTCGCGATGACGAATCGTTGAACCGCATCCGGGAATACATTGCGAACAATCCGATGCAATGGGAATTGGACCGGGAAAATCCCGTTGGGCCAGATGCGACGGTAGGGGCGGTTCGCGAACCGCCCCTACGGAGGGACGAACCATGGCACATCTGACCGAATCCACCGTCGAATCCGCCGCGCTGGCTTGGCTGGAATCCCTGGGCTGGCAGATCGCCCATGGCCCGGAGATCGCCCCGGATGCGCCGCTGGCCGAACGCGGCGATTACGGCGAGGTCATCCTGGCGCAGCGCCTGCGCGACGCCCTGGCCCGTTTGAATCCCGATCTGCCCGCCGAGGCGCTGGAGGGTGCCTTCCGCCGCCTCACCCATCCCCAGGGTGCCACGCTGGAGGCCCGCAACCGCGCCTTCCACCGCATGCTGGTGGAAGGTGTCACGGTGGAATACCGCCGCGCCGACGGGCGCATCGCCGGCGCCCAGGCGCGCGTCGTGGATTTTGAGGAGCCGACGAATAACGACGGGCTGGCGGTGAACCAATTCACCGTGGCGGAGAACCGCCACACCCGCCGGCCGGATATCGTCCTCTTCCTGAACGGGTTGCCCGTCGTGCTCATCGAACTGAAAAACCCCGCCGACGAGGAGGCCACGATCTGGACGGCGTGGCAGCAACTCCAGACCTACAAGGAGGAATTGCCCACGCTGTTTTCTCTGAACGAACTCTTGGTCATCTCCGATGGCGTGGAGGCGCGCCTGGGCACGCTCACGGCGGGACGCGAGTGGTTCAAGCCTTGGCGCACCATCTCCGGCGACACCGTCGAGGATGTCGGCGTCCCGCAACTGGAGGTACTTCTCAAGGGTGCCTTGGAGAGAGGGCGCCTGCTGGCCCTCTTGCGCGATTTCATCGTCTATGAGGACGACGGAAGCGGGCGGCTGGCAAAGAAGGTGGCCGGCTACCATCAATTCCACGCCGTGCAGGTGGCCGTGGGCGAGACCTTGCGCGCCGCTCGGATCGTCCGCCAGATTGCCGAGGCCCGCGCGCCGTACGGCTCCGGCCCATTCCAGGGCGCACAGCCGGGCGATCGGCGCATCGGCGTGGTGTGGCACACCCAAGGCTCGGGCAAGAGCCTGACCATGGTCTTTTATGCGGGGCGCGTCATCCGCGAGCCGGCCATGGGGAACCCCACCCTCGTCATCCTCACCGATCGCAACGACCTCGACAATCAACTTTTCGGCACCTTTGCCCGCTGCCAGGAATTGCTCCGCCAGCCGCCCATCCAGGCCGAAAGCCGCGCCCACCTGCGGCAACTGCTGGCCTCCTACCAGGCCGGCGGCGTCCTCTTTACCACCATCCAAAAGTTCCTACCGGAGGAGGGCGACCACCAGCCGGCGCTCTCTGAGCGGCGCAACCTCGTCGTTATCGCCGACGAGGCCCACCGCAGCCAGTACGATTTTATCGACGGCCTGGCGCGACATATGCGCGATGCCCTGCCCCATGCCTCCTTCATCGCCTTCACCGGCACCCCGCTGGAACTCGCCGATCGCAATACCCGCGCCGTCTTTGGCGACTATATCAGCATCTACGATATCCAGCGCGCCGTGGAGGATGGGGCCACGGTGCCCATCTACTACGAGGGGCGGCTGGCGAAACTCGACCTCCCCGAGGAACTCAAGCCGCAGGTGGACGAAGAGTTTGAGGAGGTCACGGAGGGCGAGGAGGTCGAGCGCAAGGAGAAACTCAAGACCAAGTGGGCGCAGTTGGAGGCCATCGTGGGCACGGAAAGGCGCCTGCGCTTGATCGCCCAGGATATCGTCGAGCACTTTGAGCGGCGGCTGGAGGTGCTCGATGGCAAGGCGATGGTCGTCTGTATGAGCCGGCGCATCTGCGTGGACCTTTACCACGAGATCATCCGCCTGCGCCCCGATTGGCATCACGATGATGACGACAAGGGTACGCTCAAGATCGTGATGACCGGCTCGGCCTCCGACCCGCCCGAATGGCAACGGCATATCCGCGACAAAGGGCGCCGCGAGTTCCTGGCCAACCGTTTCCGCAACCCCAAAGATCCCTTCAAGATGGTCATCGTGCGCGATATGTGGCTCACCGGCTTTGATTGCCCCAGCCTGCATACGATGTACCTAGACAAGCCCATGCGCGGCCACGGGTTGATGCAAGCCATCGCCCGCGTCAACCGCGTCTTTCGCGACAAGCCAGGCGGGTTGGTGGTGGACTATATCGGCGTGGCCCACGAGTTAAAAAAGGCCCTGGCCATCTACACCGAGAGTGGCGGCACGGGCGCCACGGCTCTCAATCAAGAGGAAGCCGTCGCCGTCATGCAGGAGAAATACGAGGTGTGCCGCGATCTCTTCTACGGCTTTGACCGGTCGCCCTGGAAAGCCGGCACGCCCGAAACGCGGCTGGCGCTCCTGCCGGCGGCACAGGAACACATCTTGGCCCAAGAAAATGGTAAAGAACGGCTGCTCAAGGTGGTGCAGGAACTCTCCCGCGCCTTTGCCCTGGCCGTGCCCCACGAGGCGGCGCTGGCCATCCGCGATGAGGTGGCCTTTTTCCAGGCGGTGCGGGCCAGCCTGGCCAAGCGCGCGCCCGGAGAGGCGCGCCCCGAAGAAGAGCTCGGTTACGCCATCCGGCAGATCGTCTCTCGCGCGGTTGCCCCGGAAGGCGTGGTGGATCTCTTTGCTGCGGCGGGCTTGAGAAAACCCGATATCTCCATTCTCTCGGAAGAGTTTCTGGCCGAGGTGCGCGGGATGCCCCAGAAGAACCTCGCCGTGGAGTTGCTGCAGAAATTGCTCCGGGGCGAGATCGCCGCTCGGCGACGCAAGAACATCGTGCAAGCGCGCTCCTTTGCCGAATTGTTGGAGAGGACACTGCGGCGCTACCAGAACCGCGCCATCGAGGCGGCACAGGTGATCGAGGAGCTCATCGCCTTGGCCCGCGAAATACGCGAGGCCGGCGCCCGCGGCGAAAAACTGCGCCTGAGCGAGGAAGAATTGGCCTTTTACGACGCCCTGGAGACGAACGACAGCGCCGTCCAGGTGTTGGGCGACGAGACGCTCCGCACCATTGCCCGGGAGCTGGTGCAGACGGTGCGGAACAATATGAGCATCGACTGGGCCCTGCGGGAGAACGTGCGGGCCCATCTGCGCCGACTCGTGAAACGTGTCTTGCGCAAATACGGTTACCCGCCCGACAAGCAAGAGAAGGCCACGCAGACGGTGCTCGAACAGGCCGAGGCGCTTTCAGAGAGCTGGGCTTTGCGCTGAAGAAGCCCTTTCATCCCTTGCCCTCC
>JACIWY010000431.1 GCA_014360745.1 Chloroflexota bacterium | reverse complement strand
GCGAAACGGACGTTCGGCTCGATCCCCTCTTCAAGGGCCATATCGGCATCCAACCCCAGGTCAAAGATAGCCGCGGTATGCCCCTCCGCCTCCACGACGGCGGCCAGATACCCGAGGCCGAGGGGAGGGTAACTGTTGGCCATCCGGTTCCATTTAGGTGCGACAAAGGCAATGCGCATGTTGCCCTTTCCATCGGGCTTGGGGGGCCACCAGGACATGGGGCACCCTCGCCAAGCCACCTTCTCAGTCCTTCAAGGAACGGTTATACGTGAAATCCACCGAGACGACAAAACCCCGAGGCGGCAACCCCGCCTCGGGGCACCGATCGAGCACGGCGTCCACCACAGCGAAACGGAGAACGCCTTGCCCAACTCCGTCAGAAGCGACAACGCCCCCTCTATGCAAGAGGGATCAGCAGCGCCGGTCCAAAGGGCGTGCCTTTTGAAGACACGGCGTCTCGATTTCCTCGTCGTGGACGCCGTGCCTAAACAGTTACCCCATAGCGTGTCTATACGAACAATTGGCCGCCTTGAGAATCTGACGGACGTACTCGTGGCTGATGGCATCGACGATCTTGCGCTTTTGCGCTTGCTCGGCGAGCTTGTGCAACGTCCACGAGGTGTAGTTCAGCCCCAACTCGCGGGGCTTTTTACGCGCCAAGGCCACAATGCGCTCCTTTTGCTCCTCGCTGAAGCGTGGCTTGGCGCCGCCAGAACGCTTGGTGATGAGCCCCTTGCAGCTCTTTTCGTTGAAGCGATGGATCCACTTGCGGAGATTTGCCGGGTGAGCGTCCAGCATTTCTCCAATTTCGGGCACGCGGTACCCCTGGGCAGAGAGCAAGATGATCTTGGCGCGGTGGCTCAAAACGCTATCTTGAGACTCGGCCCAGCTCTGAAGCCGCTTGTGCTCCGCTTCATCGAGTTCTCGCACGTAGAGAACCATTCCTTACCCCTCCTCATACACAAACCACGATGACTATGGGCTCAGAGCCTACCCTTGCCGATGTCATGGTAGCCGGATGAGATGAAATCAGGATGAACAGGCTGGGAGAGGTAGCTTACATTTCCTTCATATACACGTTCTTTCAAGCGCTCGATATGCCAAACGATGCGCGGGCGCCCCTCGCTTTCCGACCGAGCGGGGCAGAACGCGTCGCGCCCCGGCTGAGCATGCGATCATCCCCCTAGAGGTAGCTACTCCGGGCCATTCATGGTATAATCGGTCAGATTCTTGAGGGTGAAAAAATCCGCGATGACCGAGCATCTATATTGGCAAGATCCCTATTGTCGCGAGTTTGAGGCCCGAATCCTGCAACGCCTCGAAATAGCGGGGCGCCCGGCGGTGATCCTCGATCGCACCTGCTTTTACCCAACTTCGGGGGGGCAACCCCATGACACCGGTACGCTCAACGGTACGCCCGTGTTGGACGTAATCGAAACCCAAGAGGGCGCCATTGCCCATGTGCTCGAGTGCCGATTGGGCGATGAGGCGCAAGTCCTTGGGGCGATCGATTGGGCGCGTCGTTTCGATCACATGCAGCAGCACACCGGCCAGCATATCCTCTCGCGGGCTTTTGAGATTTTGATGTTCGCCAACACCGTCTCCTTTCATCTCGGCGCCGAGATCAGCACCATCGATCTCGACGTGGGGCATCTGGATGCAGAGGATGCACTGCGCGTCGAAGAACTGGCCAACGGCGTAGTGCTAGAAAATCGACCCGTTTCGACGGGCGAGTATTCGCGCCAAGAGGCCACCGGCCTGCCTTTGCGCAAGGCGCCCAAAGTGGGCGAGACGTTGCGCGTGGTGACGGTGCAAGACTTTGATCATTGCGCCTGTGGAGGCACGCACGTCCGCGCGACCGGTGAAGTGGGCTGCATCCACATCCGTGGATGGGGGCGCCAACGCGACGGGGTGCGCGTCGAATTCCTCTGTGGTTGGCGCGCGGTGCGCGATTACCGTGCTCGCGACCGCTGGCTACAGGCAGCGGCCAACTCCATGAGCGTGGGCGTGGAAGAATTGGGCCAAGCCATCGAGCGCCTGCGTGAGGCGGAGGCCGACGCCCGTCGGCAAGCCGTGGCGTTGCGCAAGCGCCTGCTCGATTTGGAAATCCCTCGCTTGGCCGCTGAGGCAGAGATGATCTCCGGGCTGCAGCTGATCTGTCGCCTCCTCGATGATTATGACGCGGGCAACATGCGCTACATCGCCCAAAATCTGATCCAACAACCCGGCAGGATCGTCTTATTGGCTGTACGCGAGCCTACGCCTCAGCTCTGCTTCGCCTGTTCGCACGATGTCGACTTGGACATGAACTTGTTGCTGCGCGAGGCGCTCGCGCCCCACGGTGGGCGCGGAGGAGGACAGCCCCACATCGCCCAAGGGGGTGGTGTCGATGCCGATGCACTCGGCGATATCTTGGCCGCGGCGCAGGGCAAACTCACGGCGCGGAGGTGAACGGTGCTCAGGGAATTAGCAGAGGGGGTGTTTGTTGAAGATGGCTTTGAGGGCGGCAATAACGGCCTGATCCTTACCCGGCGCGGAGCATTGCTTGTCGATACGCCCATGTTGCCGCCGGAGGCGCGACAGTGGCAGCTCAAACTGATGCAGATGGGCATAGGCGACATCTATGGCATTGTCAATACCGATTACCATCCCGAACACTTTTGGGGCAACGCTTTCTTTATGCCTACGCGGACTTTTGGCAATGAACAGGCCGATCGCCCCATTGCCAAGTATCGCGATTCGGCCATGGAAAAGCTCGCCGAGGAATATCGCGCACACGACCCGGTCCTGGCCCAAGAGCTGGCCCAGCTCAAGATCATACCGCCGGAAATCTCGGTGAACGATCAGGTCACGTTATACATGGGAGATCGCCAGGTGCAGATCTTGCACTTGAGCGGACACACGCCGGCTTCGCTGGGCGTTTACCTGCCAGAGCTCAAAATTTTATTCGCCGGCGATAACGTGGTAAACAACGAGCACCCAGAGATGTACGACGCCGACACGTTGGGCTGGTTGCGTACGCTTAAAAAGCTCCAGGCCATGGATATCGACGTGATCGTGCCCGGCCGGGGCGAACCCTGTGGAAAAGAGGCGCTTCAGCCCCTTTATAATTATATTGTCGAGATGCGGCGCCGGGTGGTACAACTGTTTAAAGAAGGAGCCAGCCGTCGCGAGACGGTCGAAAAGGTCGGTATGCTCGATTTCTTTCCCGTGCCCGAGGAACAACTGGCCGAGGTCAAAATGCGCAAGCGACACAGTATCGAGCGTGTATATACCGAAGTGCGCATCTCTATTCGTAATCGATAGCTCGATACAGCCGAAACAACTTGTTTCATCTGGTGGCAGCTAAGCGACTCC
>JACIWY010000430.1 GCA_014360745.1 Chloroflexota bacterium | reverse complement strand
TGCCGAGCTCGATCCCCATGAGCATCGCGCTCGCAAGAAAGCCCGGGCCCTGCGGGAAGCCGAGGTATGAGCCGGTCAACATATGAACTGTGGCGGTGAACAGGGCGATCCCTGCGCTGCCCCCGGCCAGCGCCAGCAGTAACCCCTCACCGAGCAAGGAGCGCAGCACAAACCCCCGTGTAAAGCCCAACGCGCGCAATACCCCGATCTGTTGTCGCCTCTCGCTGATGGCCATGACAAAGACGAGGCCGATCAGCGACACAAAGAGCACCCAGGCCAGGCCCAGGAGGGCCACCACGCTCTGCAACAGGCCGATGAGATGCAAGCGCTGAGAGTGAAACAGATTGCTGCTCTCCACCGCCACCACGCCGGGAACCTGCGCCTCGATCTGCTCGGCGATCGCCGAGGGCTCGCTGCCCAGGCGCGTTTTAACCATCACCGAGGAGACGCTACCCGCCGGGATCTCGAGCTCCTCCACCGCCCTTTCGGGCGAAAGGCGGGCGATATCTCGCGCCGTCTCCATCGTAAAGAACATGCTTTGATCCAGGCCGGTGCCCGTCGGCTCCAAGTTCCCCCTCAGGGTGATCTCGTAGCCATAGATCAGGATGTACCCCGGGTCAAGGGGCACATAGACATACGACCCACCAATCGCCTCGCCAAGGCCGAGCCCGCCCTCTAAATGTTCCTCCAGCCAGGGCCGCAAGGTAAAGTCGGTCTCCGGATCGTAGGCGATCAGGAACATCTCGGGCACCGAACAACAAGAAGCGCCGCGCAACGAGGAGAGAAACCACTGTGGCGAGACCTGCTCCACCCCTTCGATCGCCGCAACCTGGTTTATGACGACCTGGGGCATCCAGGCCCTCAACGGCACGCCCATTAAAAAGGCGTTCTCCATCGCCCGTTCGCTGCCTTCGGGCACGACGATAATGTCGGCCCCCAGGCGATCCAAAGCCAGCCGCAGGCTGTTGCGCGCCCCGCCGATGACGATGGTCGCCGACACAGCAAAACCGGCCATCAACGCCGCGCAGATGAAGACGGTCCAACTGCGAAAGGCGTTCCTATTGGCATTCCTCCAGGCCAGGAGGAGAGCTCCCATCCCTTCAACTCCTTCGAACGAAAATAGCGCCGATTGGGGCGCGGGCCTTCCGGCCCGCCAACCCTGCGAGGCTGAGCCCCGTGCCGCCACCCGGCACCACTACTCTCGCATAACCAACGCCGCTTCCTCGCGGCTGATCCGCCAAGCGGGGATAAAGGCGGCCAGGGCGACGCTGGCCAAAGCAACCGCCTGCCCGGCCAAAGAGAGCGAAACAAGCCCCACGGGCGATGGAATCCGCAACGGCAAGCGGGCAACTCTCATCGCCCAATCTCCCCACAAACTAAAACCGACGATCGTAACCACCACGCCAACCAACCCGCCGGGCAGGGCCAAGGCGATCCCTTCCAAGATCAGGGTCTTGAACACCCAGGTCTGCGAAAAGCCCAGAGCACGCAGCACGCCGATCTCGCAACGTCGCTCATGCACGGCAACGGCAAAGGCCAGCCCCATAAAGACCACGGTGAGCGCCCAGATAACCCCCAAGATGCCCAACAAGGTGCGCAACACGCCGATCATCTGTTGGCGCTCTGTTTGAAACAGAGCGGGGTTCTCCAGGGGCACCACGCCGGACACCGTTTCCAAGATGGTCACGGCCAGATCGTGAGGCTTGGCGTCCATTTCGGCCCGCACCATGATGGCTGAGATGCTGCCCGGCATAATACGAATGGCGCCGCCGGAAGTGGCCGCCATCTCCGCCGCTGTCTCGAAATTGACGAAAATCGTGCGATCGATGGTGGTGCCCGTCGGCGCGAGGCGGTCCGCCGCCCACAGCCGATAGCCAAATAGCTCAAACTCGCCCTCTCGGCCCCCATTGGCGAGCGGGGGAAGCACAACCTCCGCACCTACGATTGCCTCTCCCGGCCCGAGTATCCTCGTCCCGCCCTCTCCTAGCCAGGGATGCAGGACAAAGTCGGTCGCCGGGTCATAGGCAACCAGGAACTCTTGGGGAACAGAAGCATAGGGGGAATCGTGCAACGTCGCCAAATGGAGCTGGGGAGAAACGCGCTCCACCCCTGGGATCGCCGCGATTTTATCTAGATACGCGCGAGGCATCCACCCATCGATGGCGGCGCTCATCAAGCGCACGCCACCGATTTTTTCCGTCATGGTGCCCCAGGGCAAGATGAGCAGATCCGCACCCAAGCGCTGAAGATTCGAGCGCAGGCTGGCCTCCGCCCCCCGTACTACAAAGGTAGCGGCCAATACCAGGCTGGCGACGAGTGCTGCACAAAAGACGATGGCCAAACTACGAAAAGTATTACCCCTGGCGTTCTTCCAGGCCAGGCGGAATTGCCTCATGCCATCGCATCCTCGTCTTTCTGCGTCATCGACCGAACCACACCCACGATGCCCAAGACCAGGACCACAGCGCCCGCCAGGGTCAAGAAGGGCCTCATCGTCGAGTTACAAACCATATCCGGGTTGCCGCACACCCCGATCAGCGCGGTAGGCAACAAAACGGCCACGAGGCCCAAGGTGCTGCTAACCACGCTCAGCCCCCGCAACAACTCCTTGCGCTTGGAGGCTGTCATGACGACGCCCGTCATCAAGAGCGGTATCGCTAGCCCAAGCTCGGCCCTGGCCGTCCAATGGCACTTCATGGGGATCTTTCTGCCATCGGCCAATGTCAACTCCCGCCCTTGAGATTGACAATCGGTGAATTGGGGGACGATGCCGATCAACAGCGCCAGGACGATCACCAATGTGCCAATGATCTTCATACCACCTTCCTTCCGTCAGTTACTGGACAATGAAATGCTCGACCTTCAATTCGCCGATCTGGATGGTGACCGGCCGCCCCTTCTTGAGCACATCGCCCGTGTTCCGATAAAGGATATAATAGACACGGCCCGTCTCCACTCGATGGTTGTGCAGGCCCATGATGGTCACTTCGACTTGATGGCCGCTGTCCTCGGCGATCAGAAGCGGCGAAGTCTCGGTATAATGCCCAAAATTCTTGGCTTTGCCCGCATCTATGACCCGATAGCGCAGATCGACCAACCCGCCTTTGGCCACCAACCGCACGCCCATCAAACGGACGCCAAAGCGCTCCTCTATTTCCCGGCTGACCGACACTTCCTGGGTCTGGGCAAATGGCGACCCTATAGCCCTCTCACGCCACACCCCCAAACCCGTCAAGGCCACAAAGAGGACGATCGCCGGCAAGAAAAACTTGACGGTGTGGAACGATACAAACGCCGGTTTGGTCGAGATCGTGCTCGCCTCGTTCATCTATCTTCCTGTTCGTGCATCTCGGGTGGCGGGCACGG
>JACIWY010000043.1 GCA_014360745.1 Chloroflexota bacterium | reverse complement strand
TTCTCGAGCCTGTGGCGATCAACATCTGTGAGGAGGTTCGAGATGCCCAAGCGAACATGGCAGCCCAAGAAACGTCGACGTATGCGCGTGCATGGTTTCCGCCAGCGTATGAAGACTCAAGGAGGGCGCAACGTGCTCAAGGCCCGGCGCGCCAAGGGCCGCAAACAGCTCACGGTGCCTCAAAAGGGCCGTAAGGTCTAGCGTATCGCCTATGCCGCCCGCGTGTTACCCAAGAAGCACCGTTTGAGGAGCTCCGCCGACTTTCGGCGGGTGCGCGAGGAAGGGCGTTGCTGGTCTAATCGCCAGCTTGTGTTGTGTGTAGTGTGTAACCATCTCGATTGGAGCCGCTTCGGGTTCTCGGTCAGCAGACGTATCGGCCATGCGGTGACACGCAACCGCCTAAAGCGTTTGCTGCGACACGTAGTTAGGGCACATCTAGATTCTGTTCTCCCTGGGTGGGATGTGGTTATTATCGCGCGTAGAGGGGTCATTGGCGCCGATTACCGGGCATTAGAGAGGGCAATCGTTCACCTGCTTGGCAAGGCCCATCTTTTACGGGCCGACGGGTCGGACGCCGCTCCTGATACCCAGGCCGAGACGCCGTATGAGCGAGATCTGGCATGAAGAGCTTGGCAAGAGACTTGGCTCTGGGCGCCATTCGGTTTTACCAGCGCTTTATTTCTCCTGCCTTGCCCCCGAGCTGCCGATTTACTCCGAGTTGCTCCGAATATGCCTATCAGGCCATCCAAAAGTATGGCCTGTTTTACGGTGCTTGGCTGGGGCTGAGGCGCCTTCTGCGTTGTCACCCTTTTCATCCCGGGGGATATGATCCACTGCCCTAAGGGTGGAGGTTCCCTGCAAGGAGGTTTCTGGTTTGAACAACATCATCTCAGGACGGATGGCGCCTTTCGTGGCCTCGGCGCTGCTCGCGCTTCTCGTCGCTGTTGCGGGATGTATGCCCGGTGGTGCGCTGACCAACCCCGGCTGGACGGTGGTCGCCGCGCAGGATGGCGTCGTGTATTCAGCATTAGCCACCGGGACCGTCGTGGCTCTGGACTCTCTTTCCGGTTCCGAATTGTGGCGCTTTCCGGCCCAGACGCCGCGCCAGGGGATAGGCTGTAGCCTTCCTTTTGCCTCCGGCGGAACGGCCGAGAATACGCCGCGCCCGCTCGACGCCGTCTACGGCTTGCCCATCTTAACCGAAGACCTCCTTTTGGTTACCTCTTTCGACAGCCAGCTCTACGCCTTCGACCGGCGCAGCGGCGAAAAGCTGTGGACGTTCGGTGTCGGCGCTGCCATTGTCGATAGCGTCACCGTGTTCGACGGCGTGGCCTATTTCGGCTCCTCCGATCACCGCGTCTATGCCCTCGATCTTGAAACCCAACAACCGGCCTGGCCGGCCCCCTTTGAGACCGGCAACTGGGTTTGGAGCGCCCCCGCCGTCGATCAAGAGCGGGTGTACGTCGGCTCTATGGACCATTACGTCTATGCCCTCGAGCGCACAAACGGGCGGGAAATCTGGCGCACCGATGTGAACGGTTCGGTTCCCGGTCGCGTCACGCTCGCCGACGGCCTGTTGTTCGCCGGCAGCTTGGATCGGCGATTATATGCCCTCAACAAAGAGACGGGCGAGATCGTCTGGCGCACGGAGCCTTTGGGCGGTTGGGTGTGGGGCGAGGCCCTGGTACATGAAGGATACGTCTATTTCGGCTCTTTGAACGGCCAGGTTCACGCGCTACGGGTGGCCGACGGCACCTATCGCTGGGGACCCGTCACCCTGCAAGGTGCCCTGCGCGCGGGCCCCGCTTTGTTCGGAGATCGGCTTGTCGTGGGCACTGAAGAGGGCCGCGTTTACACCATCACCTTGGAAGACGGCCTGGTGGAGGAACAACCCCGCGTCAAAGGCGCCGTGCTCTCTACCCCCGCGGTCTTGGAGGATATGGTGTACCTGGGCACCACGCTGGGCGAGGTGCACGCGCTGGACTTTGCCCGAGGCATAGGCCGCCATCTGTGGCAGTATCCCCCCGAGAAAGATTAGCCCAGGAGGTTTATCGTTGGCACAGCAAGTTCAAAGACCGACCCTAGATCCCAAACAAGTGCGTCGTTCGCTCATCACCTGGGCTATCGTCGCGGCGGTGCTCATCGTCGGCTTTCAGATCGGTTGGGGCACCATATGGCGCGAAGGGCTCGTCCGGCCCTTTTTGAACGCCCTGCTCTTCCTTTACGCCGTCCTAGGACAGAGCTTTGTCCTGGCGATCACGGTCTTTACCCTCGCGCTGCGGCTCATCACCTCTCCTTTGCAGATCAAGCAAATTCGCGCCGCGCGCAAGATGCAAGAGCTACAGCCCCAACTGCAAGAATTGCAGAAACGCTTCGGGGGCGATAAAGAGCGCCTCGTCCGCGAGCAGCAAAAGCTCTATCGAGAGGCGGGGGTCAACCCATTGGGCGGTTGTCTGCCTACCCTGATCCAGCTTCCCATCTGGATCGTCCTCTACCGCTCCATCAACAGCATCCTGGCCGATACCCCCTTGGAGTTGATGGCTCTGGGCAAAGACGTGTACACTGGGTTCGCTGCCGTGGCCAGGATCGTGCCTTTGCAGAGCCATTTCTTGTGGCTCAACTTGGCCCAACCTGACCCTTACCCCATCCTACCCATCCTGGTCGGCGGCACTATGTGGCTGCAACAACGGATGATGACCCAGACGACAACCAGCGATCCCCAGCAGGCATCGATGAATCAGACCATGCAAATCATGATGCCGCTGATGTTCGGTTACTTTACCACCCAGTTCGCGTCGGGGTTGGCGCTTTACTTTGTGATCTCGAACGTGGTCGGCATCGTCATGCAATGGGCTATTGAGCGTATCGAACAGGCTGGCCAGACGGCGAGCGCCATCGAGAGCCCCGAGAGCAGTAAGGGAAGGGGCAAAAATGAAAAAAGGCAACGAAGCAAAAAATAGGGTCGAGTTTACCGCCAAGACGGTGGAAGACGCCTTGCGACAGGCGACCGAGCATTTCGGCGTGCCCACCTATTATCTGGATTATGAGATCGCCAAGGACAACACCCGCAGCATCCTGGGCATCGTGCGCACCGGCGAAGTGACCATCCGCGCCTGGGTGCGCGATCTGAGCGCCCGGCCATCCGCGAGCGTCCGCCCTACTCCCGAATCTCCCCACGTCGAGCGCGTGGAGGAGGAAAAAGTTGAGGAGGGCGAGGTCGAGGAAAAGGCCGCCGAGGAGGGAGAAGAAGGTTGGGTGGAGGAAGAAGAGGAAGAAGTCGCCGCCGGCATGGAGCGCAACCCCCCCGAGCTGGAAAACGAGGCGCTCGACGTGCTCACCACCCTCTTGGACAAGATGGGCGTTTTGGCTGCCGTGGAGGTGGTCGATGAGGGCGGCCAGGCCGATCCGATGAGCGGCGAGATCTCGCCCCTGGTGCTCAATGTGGTCGGCGACGATCTGGGGGCGCTGATCGGCAGGCGCGGCGAGACATTGCGCGATCTCCAATTCATCCTGCGGCTCATCCTTAGCCGGCGCTTGGGCGTGTGGCCCAACGTCGTCGTCGATGTCGAGGGCTACAAGGCCCGCCGCACCGAGGCGCTTCGCTCTCTCGCCCGGCGCATGGCCGACCAGGTACGTCAGACCGGGCGCATGGTCGTGTTGGAGCCTATGCCAGCTCACGAGCGTCGCATCGTGCACCTGGCCCTGCGCGGCGATAAGGACGTGTACACCGAAAGCATCGGCGAAGACGACAAGCGCAAAGTCCAAATTATCCCTCGTCAATGATGAGGGCCGGGCCTATCGCGACGAAGGAACGCCGCCTTGAGGGAACAAGATACGCCGGACTATGTCCTGGTCGGCCATGTCACGCAGGACCTGATGCCCCAAGGGGCCTTTCGCGTAGGCGGCACAGCGACCTATTCCGCCATCACGGCGGCCCGATTGGGCTTGCGGGTGGGAGTTTTGACCAGCGCGGCAGCCGATTATCCTTTTCATTTAGCGCTCCGCCCGCCCTGCGGCGCCGTGGCAGAGAATGTGGTCGTGCATTGTATCCCATCGCCCTTTACAACCACCTTTGAGAACATTTACCACAGGGGCAGACGGCACCAATACGTGCGCCATGTAGCTACCCCGCTGAGGATGCAAGACCTGCCGGAGAGTTGGAGAGGGGCGCCCATCCTTCACCTCGGCCCCGTGGCCAACGAGGTGGTCGGTGGCCCCTGGCAGACGGTCAAGGGCTGTTTGTTGGGGATTACCCCGCAAGGGTGGATGCGACGATGGGATGAGAACGGCCGGGTCTCGCCGGCAGATTGGCGAGAGGCCACGACTCTGGCGCCCCACGCCGACGCTTTGGTGCTCAGCATCGAGGATGTCGGCTATGATGAGGCGCGCCTGCGTGCGTTGACACAGCTCTGCCCGCTGGTCGCCGTGACGGCGGGCAAGGAAGACGCTATACTGTTTTGGCAGGGGCAAAGCTGTAACGTGCCCGCCTTCGAGGCTCAGGAGGTCGACGTCACGGGCGCCGGTGATGTTTTCGCGGCAGCGTTCTTTGTGCGTTTGTGGGAGGGCGCCGGCCCGCTCGAGGCGGCGCGCTTTGCCCACGCGGCGGCCTCTTGGGCCATTGAAGCCCCTGGAATCGAGGGCATTCCCTCTCGTCAGATGATCGAGTATCGCCTGCGCCATGGATAGAGCGCTTTGGCGGCTGGGCAGACACAGACAGGACACGCTTATGGGCCGAGTTCTCGCGCTGGCCAACCAAAAGGGGGGCGTCGGCAAGACGACCACCGCCGTAAATCTTGGCGCCTACCTGGCCCACGAGGGCAAGCGCGTGTTGTTGGTCGACATCGATCCCCAGGCCAACGCCACCAGCAGCCTTGGAGTGGACAAGAACGCCTTGACGCGCTCCATCTATGACATGCTCGTCGCCGCCGAGCCGGCCAACCGGCTTATTTGCCTCACCGCCTTGGCCGGCTTGGATCTGCTCCCCGCGGCCCCGGCCCTCGCCGGGGCCCAGGTCGAACTGGTCGGCATGCCCGGACGAGAGACGAGGCTGCGCCGCGCCCTGGAGCCGGTGCGCCATCGCTACGATTATGTCCTGGTGGATACGCCCCCCAGTTTGGGAATGCTCACCATCAACGCGCTGACCGCCGCCGATGGCGTATTGATCCCCATTCAATGCGAATATCTGCCGCTGGAGGGGCTCAGCCAGCTTTTGCATACCATCGAATTGGTGCGCCAGAGCCTGAACCCCGATCTGGCCATCACCGGCTTGGTGCTGACCATGTATGACCCGCGCACCAACCTGGCCCGCCAGGTCGTCGAGGAGATACGCGCGCACTTTCCTACCATCGTGTTTCGGTCTATCATACCTCGCAGTGTAAAACTGAGTGAAGCTCCAAGCTATGGCGAGCCGATCCTCACCTACGCCCCCAACTCTAGCGGGGGCCAGGCATACGAGGCGCTTTGTAGGGAGCTGTTGATCAGAGAATAGTCCTATAGAAGCAGACGATCCATGACGGGGTCGTCGGGGAGGAGTGCATGTCACCCAGAGAGAGACGTGGACTGGGCAAGGGCTTGGGAGCGCTCATCCCCGCCGGTGAACCTGTCCCCGGCATCCGCAAAGTCAACATCGATGCCATCATCCCCAACCCTCGTCAGCCGCGCAGCCATCTCGATGAGCAGGCGTTGGAAGAGCTAGCCAGCTCCATCCGCCAGGTAGGGCTGATCCAGCCCTTGATTGTGCAACAGATCTCGGGTAGCGAGGACATCGCCGAGCCTCCGCGTTACCAGCTTATCGCCGGCGAGAGACGTTGGCGCGCTGCCCGCTTGGCCGGGCTACACCATGTGGATGTCATCATCAAAGAGGCCAGCCCACAAGAAATGTTGGAGCTGGCCCTGATCGAAAATATCCAGCGCGCCGACCTTAACCCTTTGGAAGAGGCCAACGCCTATCATCAGCTCGCGGAGGAATTCGGCCTGACCCAAGAACGTATTGCCGAGCGCGTCGGACGCAGCCGGGTCAGCGTGGCCAACACCATGCGCCTGCTCCGCCTGCCCGAACCGATCCGCCAGGGGTTGTTGGAGAACAAGATCACCGAAGGACACGCCCGGGCCTTGCTCATGCTCGACGAGGAAGAAGAGCAACTTTTGGCCTACAAGGCGGTGCTCAAACGTCAGTTATCGGTGCGCCAGGCGGAAGAACTGGTGCGCAGGCTCAAACGTTCCGCAGGCGGCACCCCGCGCCAGCGCAGTCGCTCGCCCGAGACGGTCCGGCTGGAGCGCGAGTTCCGCGAGTCGTTGGGCACCAAGGTCAATTTGTATCGCAGCAGCAAGGGCGGCAAGCTGGTCATCCATTTTTATTCCGAAGAGGACCTTCAGGCCCTGTATGATCGTATCGTCTCGAACCGCTGAGCCCTGCCGCCACGTCGGCGACAGAACAATGCGGGCACACTTGCAAAAGAGGCAATGAGCCTTTGCCCTATATCGATACGCACGTGCCCTTTCCTTGCAATTTGACGCGCTTGCCCGCTTATGAGATAATGTGCGATGGTTATTGAATGGCCGACCGTAACGAGGTATGGGGGGAGCCGGGTTTAGTATGGGTAGTGAACAAAAGCCGGTTGAGCCCGTCGAGGAAGCTCAATCCACAGAACAAACAGCCGCCACACAAATGTTAACAAGTTCGCCGGAAGGGACACACGCCGGTGAAACGCCGCCAGCCACCACTTCTCAGCCGCCGACAACTGCAGCGAAACCCTCTGAGCAAGAATCGCGCCCCAAAGAGCTTGAAGACCTCAAGCCGGGTATGCGCTTGCAAGGGAAGGTGCGCAACGTCGTGGATTTCGGCGCCTTTATCGACATCGGCGTGGGCCGCGATGGCCTGGCCCATGTCTCCACGCTCAAAAGAGCGGGTATCGACAAAACCATTCGCCAGGGCGATATCATCGATGTGCAGATTCGGCGCATCGATTTAGAGCGTAATCGCATTAGCCTCACCATCCCTGGCGCGGGCAAAGGGGCGAAAAAGGCGTTGAAAGACCTGGAAGTGGGTGCCGTCGTCTCCGGGCGCGTGGTTCGTCTGGTGGATTTTGGCGCCTTTGTCGACATCGGCGCACAGACCGACGGGCTACTGCACATCTCGGAGATGAGCGAGGGGTACGTGAGCCATCCTTCCCAAGTGCTCAACGTCGGCGATGAGGTCCAAGTACGCATCCTCGACGTGGATATCGAAAAGCGCCGCATCTCGCTTTCGATGAAGGGAATGGAGAGCGAAGCGGAGGAAGAACAGCCACAACGAGAGGTGGCTCCCACCGCTTCGACCGAAAGCCAAAGCGATAACGATCTCCCCACCGCTTTTCAAGTAGCCTGGGAAACCGCCTTGCGCGAGCGTCGTCGCAAAGAGCGTCGTCGCTAGGTTCTCTTATGCCTCACAGAGAATAGCAGGGCAGGCCACGCGGCCTGCCCTGATCGTGCTTTTCAGACTTGCCTTTTGGCCTGGCCGATATCGGCCGGGTTCTTTTGTTTTGGTTTTCACGGCTTTGCCCCCTCCTTTACAAATCACCGCCTCGCGGCTACAATAACGTCATCATCGGAATCATAGCCATTATAAAGGAAGATAGCGATGTTCATCAAAGAAGCTATGGAGGTCTTTTGGCAAACCCTCAAAGACACCTGGGAGGAACTGTACTCCCTGGCCATTGTGAACCTTGTCTGGCTGTTCGCCTGGGCGCTTCCCCTAGGGTTGGCCTCGGCCAGCGGGTTGCCCGCCGTCTTTTTCCCCGTTTTGATCCTGAGCCTGGGCCTTTTCGCCGTGGGCACCTCGGGGGTGTATTATGTCGCTAACCGCGTGGCCCACGCCAAGACGTTTCACTTTTATGATTTTGTCGAAGGCATCAAAATCTATTGGTGGCGGGCACTGCTTTGGTTGTTGATCAATGTGGCTGCAATTTATCTGATCATTTTGAACCTACAATTCTATCCCTCGGTCTTTCAAGGATCGTGGGTTATTTTCATCAGCGGGTTCTGGCTGGCCATACTTGCCTTTTGGCTGGCCATGCAAGTTTATTACTGGCCTCTGGTCATCCAGCAAGAAAAACCCAAATTGCTGCTAGGATGGCGTAATGCAGCCTATCTGTTGCTGGCAAACCCTTTTTACGCCTTTTTCGTGATCTCTTTTGCCATCGTGCTCTTGGTCATTAGTGCGGCTTTGACCTTGCCGTTCGTCTTTGTCGGTATGGCCATGCAGGCGGTGTTGGGTAGCAACGCCGTGCTCACGCTCCTGTACAAGTTTGGCATCATTGAAAATCCTCGCCCGCCGTTGAGAAGCTGAGGCCCGCGAGGATATCCCTTCATCGGAGGCGCGAGGGGACTATGGGAAATAGTATGCCCGCCAGGCCGGTTCCTTGTAAGGTGTTGCAGGTGGACGAGCTGCACGTCTATGTGTACGAGACGCGCGGCGAGATGGGCCTCGCCGCCGCGCTGGACGTGGCCGCGGCCATGCGCCGCATCCTGGCCGAGCGCCCGGCGCGCATGATCTTTGCGGCGGCGCCTTCGCAGAACGAGCTCCTGGCTGAGCTGGCTGCCATGGACGGCCTAAATTGGGGGCGTGTCGAGGCCTTTCATATGGACGAATACGTGGGCCTACCCGAAAACGCGCCCCAAAGGTTCGGCTATTTTTTGCGGCTTCACCTGTTTGACATGGTGCACCCAGGCCGGGTGGAGTATATGAACGGTAATGCCCCCGATCCGGCGGCCGAGTGCCGACGTTACGCCGCCCTTTTGGCCGAGCGCCCCGTTGACATCGTCTGCGCCGGCATCGGCGAGAACGGCCATATGGCTTTCAACGACCCCCATGTCGCCGATTTTGACGACCCGCAGACAGTCAAGGTAGTTACGTTGGATCAGGTTTGCCGCCTGCAACAGGTGCACGACGGGGCCTTTCCCACGCTCGACGCCGTGCCCGACCGGGCGTTGACCGTCACCATGCCGGCGCTTATGGCGGCACAACAGATCTTTTGCGTCGTGCCCGGCCCCACCAAGGCCGAGGCCGTCTTTAAAACGCTGCGTGGGCCGATCGGCGAACATTGCCCGGCCACGGCCATGCGTCGACATCCCCAAGCCACGTTGTACCTCGATGTGGCCTCCGCCGCACACATCCTCTAAAGGTAGGTGACGAGATGCCCAAGCTGTCCGTCTGTATCGAAATGTTCTGGCGAGATCTGCCCTACGAAGAGCGCATCGCTCGCGTGGCGCGCCTCGGTTTTCCCGCTTTCGAGTTTTGGGGCTGGCGCAACAAGGATCTGGACAAGATCAAGGCGGCGATGGAAGGGGCGGGAATCTCTCTCGTGGCCATGAGCTTTGAGCCGAGCGCCAGCTTGATCAAACGCGGGCCGATGGAACCCTTGCTGCAAGGAATGCGCGATACCGCCGCCGCGGCGGCTCGCCTGGGTTGCCGCACCGTGATCGTCACCGTGGGCAACACCTATGACGATGAGAGCTATGAAATAAGCCGCCGCCGCGTCGTGCGCAACTTGCGGGCCATCTCCGGCGTGGCTGAGGAACACGGCCTGACGTTGGTGTTAGAGCCGCTGAACACCCTGGTCGATCACCACGGCTATTGGCTGACCACGATGCCCCAGGCGGTGGACATTGTGACAGAGGTCGATTCTCCGGCCTGCAAGATTCTGATGGACCTGTATCACCAGCAGATCACGGAAGGCAACCTCATTGCCAATCTCAGCCAGTACATCGATCTGATCGGACATTTCCACACCGCGGGCGTGCCGGGTCGGCACGAGTTGGTAGGCGGCGAACAGGATTATCGCGCCATTTTTGCCGCCATCGACGCCACCGGTTATGCCGGCTATGTGGGGCTCGAATATCGCCCCACAATGGATACGGAAGCGTCGCTCAAACAAGCGTTGAGCCTCGTCGGCTAAACCTGGGGAGGAGATAAGACCATGCGCATCGCATTCATCGGCACTGGCAATATTGCCCGCAGCCACGCTACGGGCTTGGCCAAGATGGAGGATGTCGAGTTCGTGGGCGCGTACGACGCACAAGCGGAACGCGCCCAAGCCTTTGTCACCCAATATGGCGGCGAGGCGGCAGCCAACCTGGCCGACCTTCTAGATCGCGTCAAGCCGGATGCGGCTTGGGTGTGTCTGCCGCCCTTTGCGCACGGCGAAGCGGAGATAGCTTTGCTGGAACGTGGCATTCCCTTCTTGGTGGAAAAGCCAGTAAGCAACTCGATCGAGACGGCGCGCCGCATCTTGGACAAGGTCTCGGCGACGGGTACCTTGGCCGTGGTCGGCTATATGAATCGTTATCGCCGGAGCGTCAATCGAGCCAAAGAATTGCTGGCCAACGATCCCCCCGTGCTCGTCCATGGCGCGTGGATCGGCGGCACGCCAGGGGTATCCTGGTGGCGCGTGCAAAAGCTCTCCGGCGGCCAGATCGTAGAGCAAACCACCCATATCTTTGATCTGGTGCGCTATTTGGTGGGCGAGCCCGATGTGGTATGCGCCGCGGGCACCAAAGGCTTTGTGCGCGACATGCCCGATTACGACGTAACCGACGCCAGCGCCGTGAGCGTACGCTTTCGTAGTGGGGCGGTGGGCAGTTTGATGAGCTCTTGCGCCAATCGTAGCGGCGGAGGCGGCGTGCACCTGACGGTGGTGGCCGTGAATCACCTGACGAACTTTACCGGCTGGGAACACTCGGCCGTCATCCATAAATCACGCATCGAGCAGGAGCACATCGCCGGCGAGCCGAATATCTTTGAAATCGAGGACCGCGCCTTCTTGGACGCCGTGCGGACCGGCGATCCCTCCCTGGTACGCTCGACGTACGAGGATGGGGTCAAGACGTTGGCCTTTTGTCTGGCGGCCACCCGCTCGATCGAGGTCGGCCGCCCCGTGGAAGTAAGCTCGATCTAAGCGGACATCGACAATTGAACACCGAACAACGGGTGGCGATCCTCGCCCCCCGGCATACCATCTCACCCTCAACGAACTCGATCACCGGCCCCACAAGGATTCGCGCAACTTAAAAGGAGGAGGGCGATTCATGGACATAAAGCAATTCGAGCTCTCGGCAGACCAACTTTGGCAACACACGGATCCGGCGCTCTTTCCCGCCTCGACGGAGGAGCTCGAGCCGCTGGATCGTGTCATCGGCCAAGAGCGGGCAGTGCGTTCCATCGATTTCGGTGTCGCCATCGAGAGCTACGGATACAATATCTTTGCCGTAGGGCCCCCAGGTTCCGGGCGCACCACGGCGGCGCGTAATTTCCTGACGAAACGGGCGGAGACGTTGCCTGTACCGCCGGAATGGTGTTACGTTTACAACTTTGAAGACCCCCGCCGGCCGAATGCGCTGAGGTTGCCGCCCGGCCGGGCCTTTGACCTGCGCGACGCCATGGACGAGCTGGTCGACCAACTGCGTCGCGAGATCCCACGCGCTTTTGAGAGCGAGCACTATGAAGAGCGGCGTCGCGAGATCATCATGGAGATGCAACGTCGCCAGCAAGCTCTCTACGAAGAGCTCGAGAGGTACCTACGCGAGCGGGGCTTTGCCCTCATTCGCACGCAAATGGGCCTGAACATCGCGCCGTTGATCGACGGCGCGCCCATCACCGGCGAAGAGTATCAGAAGCTGCCGCAGGAAGTGAAAGAACGGTTCGAATCATATCGCCCCCAATTGCAAGAGGCGTTCGATCGCACCATGCGCCAGGCGCGAGAGCTAGACCGCGAAGCCCGCCAGGCCATCGAGGCACTGAACAACGACGTAGCCGGCTTTGTGGTCGACAACGCGCTCACCGATCTCCAAGAGCAGTATGCCGAGTGCCCCGAAGTGCTCGAGTATCTGAAAGCGGTGCGGCAAGATGTGGTGGACAATGTCGAGAACTTTGTCCAACCCCAGGAAGAACAAGCGCCAATGCCGCTGCCCTTTTTACGCCGGGCCGTGGGCGAGGGCTGGTTCACTCGTTACAAGGTGAACGTCTTGGCCGACGCGCGCGATCGCGAGCATGCGCCGGTCGTCATCGAGGACAACCCCACCTACCACAACCTCATCGGCCGCATCGAGCATCGGGCGGAATTCGGCGCCATGGTCACCGATTTCACTCAAATCCGTTCCGGCGCGCTCCACCGCGCCAACGGCGGCTACCTGGTGATGGAAGCCAAGAATCTGCTCGTCAACCCCCTGGCCTGGAGCGCCCTGAAACGGGCGCTGCACAACCGGGAGATCAAGATCGAGGAGATGACCCAATTCTGGGGGTTATTGGCCACCGTCAGCCTGGAGCCGGAGCCGATCCCGCTGGACGTCAAAGTGGTGCTTATCGGCGACGAACTGCTCTATCAGCTCCTGTATTTCTACGATGAGGACTTTCGCGAACTGTTCAAGGTCAAGGCCGAATTCACCACCCACGTCAAGCGCGACGACCAAATGGCGCACGACTATGCCCAATTCGTGGGCGACTTGTGTCGTCGCGAAAAGCTGCGCCATTTCGGCCCCGATGCCATGGCCCGCCTCTATGAGGAAGCATCGCGCATGAGCGGCGATCAGCAAAAAGTGAGCACGCGCTTTGCCCCGATCGCTGATCTGGTGCGCGAAGCTTCTTATTGGGCCAGCCATGAAGGCCACACCCTGGTCACCGCCGACGACGTGTGTCGGGCCGTGGAGGAACGTATTTATCGCCTCAGCCTGATCCACGAGCGCTTTGTCGAGAACATTATCGACGGCGTGCATTTTATCGACACCGAAGGCGCGGTGGTGGGCCAGGTAAACGGCCTATCGGTGATGCAGTCGGCCGAGTACATGTTCGGCATGCCCTCTCGCATCACAGCGCGCACCTTCTTGGGCAAGGCCGGGGTGATCAGCATCGACCGAGAAGTCAAGATGAGCGGCCCCATCCATGACAAGGGGCAGCTCATCCTGGCCTCCTATCTTTCCAGCCGCTTCGCTCAGAAGCGGAGCCTCAGCATGTCGGCGACCATCACCTTTGAGCAACTTTACTCGGGGGTAGAAGGGGATAGCGCCTCCTCGACGGAGCTGTATGCCCTCCTCTCGGCCCTATCCGGATATCCCATCAAGCAGAACCTGGCCGTCACCGGCTCGGTGAACCAGTTCGGCGAGGTGCAGCCCATCGGCGGCGTGAACGCCAAAATCGAGGGCTTTTTCAGCGTCTGCAAGGAAAGGGGATTGACTGGCGATCAGGGCGTGTTGATCCCCAAGGCCAATGTGCGCCACCTGATGCTACGCGATGAAGTACGCCAGGCGGTGGAAAAAGGCCAGTTTCATATCTATGCCGTCTCGACCATCGAAGAGGGCATCGAGCTGCTCACCGGCGTCCCGGCGGGCACGCCCGATGAAGAGGGCAACTATCCCGAGGGCACCGTGTACCATGCGGTGCAGGCCAAGCTGGATGAATACGCCGAGCGAATGAAAGAAGAGGGTAAGGAAGAGAAGGAGGAGGAAGCCCCCGCCTTTGGCACGCAACAAGAGGAAGAGGAAGAAGAGCCGAAGGACGAAGGGCCAGACGACGGCGACGAGTAGCACTGACCAACAAGCGCCGGGTCTTGGCCCTCCGCGGCACGCGCCCGGCGCTTATCTATTACTCGGCCTCATCAAGCTCGGCACGGACGGCGTACAACACCTCGTAATATTCCGCGCTGCCGGCGATTCTGGGCTCGCCGTTGATGAACACAATGGGATAGTAGAGCCGATCCTCGGGCACCTTGGCCAAAAGGTGCTCATGCGCCTTGCGTTGGGCCGGATCGGCCATGTCAAAATACTCGACCTTGACTTGCTCGCCGAAAAAACGCTCGAGATAAAGCTTGGTGATCTGCGTGGTCTCCTCCGAAGACCTACGCGGGCCTCAACCGCCCCAACAAATTTCCCCCTCGCTATGGCCCAATACGGTGATCAGCAAGGGCTTGACGTTATCCTGCGCTGTCATTTCGCTCCTTCCTGGATAGATATACCCCCCA
>JACIWY010000429.1 GCA_014360745.1 Chloroflexota bacterium | reverse complement strand
TGGACGGGGCGGCTGCGGTCTCACATGCCATGCGCCAGATTAACCCGGATGTGGTGGCCGCCTATCCGATCACCCCGCAAACCGCGGTGGTACAAAACTTTTCCGAGTTTGTGGCCGATGGCATCGTCGATACCGAGTTCGTCCCGGTGGAAAGTGAACACGCGGCGATGAGCGCCTGCGTAGGCGCCAGCGCTGCAGGCGCGCGGGTGATGACGGCTACGGCCGCCAACGGCCTGGCATTGATGTGGGAGATGCTTTATATCGCTTCGGGCATGCGTTTGCCCATCGTCATGACGGTCGTGAACCGCGCGCTCTCCAGCCCGCTGAACATTCATTGCGACCACTCCGATAGCATGGGAGCTCGCGATGCGGGTTGGTTACAGTTCTATGCCGAAACCGGCCAGGAGGCGTATGACAATACCATTCAGGCTGTACGGATCGCCGAGCATCCAGATCTTATGCTGCCTGTCATGAGCTGTCAGGATGGCTTTATCACCGGACATGGCGTGGAGCGTGTTGGCCTTTTGCCCGACGAAGCTGTCAAATCGTTTGTGGGCGAATACAAACCCCAAGATTATTTGCTGAATGTAGAGCATCCCGTGACCATGGGCGCCTGGGATTTCACCGATTATTATTTTGAGCACAAACGACAACAGAGCGAGGCGATGAACAACGCGATGCCCATCGTCGAAGCGGTCAGTGCTGAGTATGCGGAGCTTTCAGGGCGCCCTCAGCCTATTATCGATACCTTTGGCATGGACGATGCCGAATTGGCGGTCATTGTGCTCAGTTCGGCGGCAGGCACGACACGAGCCGTCGCTCGCCAGCTGCGCAATCAGGGGATCAAGGCGGGGGTGATCAAGCCCAGACTCTTCCGCCCCTTCCCGGCCCAGCGCGTCGTAGATGCCATCCATAACTGCAAGGCCGTCGCCGTCCTCGATCGGGCCATCTCCTTTGGTTCTCCGAACGGGATGGGGCCGCTGTTCCTCGATGTCGCTGCGGCTTTGTACAATGCCGGTGCCTGTCATGTCCCTGTGGTCGATTTCATCTTTGGTTTGGGCGGGCGAGACTTTACTCCTCCTATGGCCGAGTCGGTCTTTGCTCAGCTCCAAGTTATCGCCGACACGGGCGATCGTGGCGCTGTTGTGCGCTATGCGGGTCTGCGAGGCTGAAACGAAGGAGATATCAAATGGCTGAAAGAATTCGCATCAATCTGCGTGATCTTGTTGGCAATGAAGAAAGGCTGGCTCCCGGCCATCGACTCTGCGGGGGCTGTGCCGAGCCCACCATCGTCCGCCAGATCCTACACGCCATCGATACGCCGGTCGTCCTTTCCACCGCCACTGGTTGCTTGGAGGTCTCAACCAGCGTATATCCCTTTACCTCTTGGAATGTGCCCTGGATTCACAGCGCCTTTGAAAACGCGGCGACCACTATTTCGGGCGTCGAAGCGGCCTACAAGGCGCTCAAACGCAGAGGCAAGCTGCCGGCAGATCAAGAGATCACTTTTGTGGCTTTTGGGGGAGATGGCGCCAGCTACGATATCGGTTTGCAGTTCATTTCGGGCGCTTTGGAGCGCGGGCACAAGTTTATCTATGTTTGCCTTAATAATGAGGCGTATATGAACACCGGCATTCAGCGCTCCAGCGCGACTCCCCGCGGGGCCCATACCACCACTACACCTGCCGGCGAGGTCATCCCCGGCAAGGTGCAGTGGCGCAAGCCCTTTACGCGCATCATGGCCGCCCATGACATTCCTTATGTCGCCCAAGCTGCGCCGCATAACTATCGCGATCTGATGCGCAAGGTCAAAAAGGCGATGGCGGCTAGTGGGCCTGCCGTACTGAACGTTCTCTCGCCATGCCCACGCGGTTGGCGCCATGCCAGCGACCAAACTATGGCTATAACCAAGCTGGCTGCTGATACCTGTTACTGGCCACTCTACGAAATCGAGGATGGTTACAAGTTCACCGTTAACTACAAGCCTCGCGAGAAGCAACCCGTCTCTGAGTGGTTCAAAGCCCAAGGGCGTTTCCGCCATCTTTTCCAACCCAAGAATGCCTGGCTGCTTGAAGAAATTCAGGCTAAGGTGGATGAGGAGTGGGAACGTCTCTTGCATGATGAGGCGTGCTCCACAACGGTTTCGGCCACTTAACGGCCCTGACCGGTCTTGTGTTATATAGAAATGCAAGAAACGCAAAAGGCGCAAGAGGGAAAGTAAATTCCGCTTGCGCCTGCTGTGTCTCTTGCGTTCCCATGGTCCCGGCGGCGGGTAAGGAGGAGTACTTTGAGTAGCTATGGCCAACGCGTTTTCCTCTCTCAACATCCCTTGATTCAGCATAAGGTGACCTTGTTGCGCGATATCAGAACCGAGCCCAAAAAGTTTCGTGAACTTGTGCGTGAGGTTTCTATGCTACTCGCCTATGAGGCAACCCGAGATCTGGCTACGGAACAGGTGCCGGTTACCACGCCCCTGGCCGAGACGGTGGGGTTACGGCTTTCTGAAAAAATCGGCCTGGTGCCTATTCTTCGCGCAGGTTTGGGCATGGTCGACGGAATTTGGGAGTTGATGCCCAGCGCCGAGGTGTGGCATATTGGCCTCTATCGCGATCACAAGACCCTGCAGCCGGTACAGTATTATAACAAACTTCCCGTAAACCCCAGGGTGCAGGTATGCCTTGTATTAGACCCCATGTTGGCCACGGGCGGATCTGCCGTCGCCACGGTAGACATCCTTAAACGTTGGGGGGCTCGGCGGATCAAGTTCATGGGCATTATCGCAGCGCCGGAGGGAATTCATGCTCTCACCAGCGCACATCCTGATGTCGATATTCATCTTGCCGCTATCGACGATCATCTAACGCCGGAACCCACATCCCCCGATAATCCGCCTCAGGGCTATATTGTGCCGGGTTTGGGCGATGCGGGCGATCGTCAATTTGGCACCGGATAAGGGTGGGGTCTTGTCTGTATGGATCCTGTTTCACAGGTGCCGCCAAGTGCGTTTCTGTTGGTTTTTCTAAGCGCGACGTTGGCCTCGGCTTTGTTGACGCCTTTGGCCATTCGTCTGGGGCAGCATTGGGGGCTGGTTGCCGTCCCCGGCGGTAGGCGGAAGCACACCGGGCGTGTGGTGCGCATCGGTGGGCTGGGGCTTTTCCCCGCCTTTGCTCTGGGGGCTTTGCTACCCGTCTGGCTCGGTCTTCCTCGACAGGATCCTCTCGAGTTAACGCGCCTCATCGGCGTGCTCTTGGGCATGGGGCTGGTCTGGATCGTTGGCTTGCTGGATGATGCCTATGATCTGCCTGCCTGGGGCCAATTACTTGGCTTGCTCGCCGCCTCAGCGATTGCCATCGGGTATCGGGTTTTTAT
>JACIWY010000428.1 GCA_014360745.1 Chloroflexota bacterium | reverse complement strand
TGAAACTCCGGAATTTCCCCATCTTTTCAATCTGGTCTGGGAGGAGCTTGAAGTTCATGCGGAGTGAGGCCATGCAGAGTGACGCCGTGAAGGGCAGCCCGGCCGGCCCGGCCGCCGCACCGGCGGCCAGCCCCGAATACCGGGCCTGGGCGGTGGCACGGGTTAAAAGCCTGATCGATGGCGATGAGATTCTGGCCGACCTGTGGATTGAGGGCGAGATATCGGATTTCAAGCAGGCTTCTTCTGGACACTGCTACTATACCCTCAAAGATAGCCAATCTGAATTGCGCTGCGTCATGTGGCGCAATCAGGCATGGAGGCTTTCCTGGCGGCCACAGCAGGGCGATGCCGTGGAGGCGCATGGGTACGTCTCCGTCTATGAACGGGGAGGTGTTTATCAGTTCTACACGGATACCTTGCTAAAGGGCGGCGTCGGAGACCGATGGCGTGAGTTTCAGGCCCTCAAGACTCGACTGGAGGCTGAGGGCCTCTTTGCTGCCAGTCGCAAGCGCCCTTTGCCTCGTTGGCCGGAACGCATCGGTGTGGTGACATCGCCCAGTGGCGCGGCGCTGCAAGATATCCTGAACGTGCTGCGCCACCGTTATCCGCTCGTCGAGGTTGTGATCTCGCCCACCTTGGTACAGGGGTTGGAAGCGCCTGTCACCATTGTACGGGCTTTGGATGCGCTGAACGCGCTACCGGATATCGATGTGGTGATCTTGGCTCGAGGAGGGGGATCCGTAGAGGACCTTTGGGCGTTTAATGATGAGGCGGTCGCGCGCGCCATCGTGCGCAGCCGGGCGCCGGTCATCACCGGCGTCGGCCATGAGACCGACTTTACCATCGCCGATTTTTGTGCTGATCTGCGCGCTCCAACACCATCCGCCGCTGCGGCCGCCGCCGTTCCGGATCGCCAGGAGCTTCAAGTTCAGCTTCTGGCTCACATCGAGCGGCTCACGGAGCTGGCCTTGGCTCAGATCGACCAACGCCGAGAGCGAGTGGGCCGCCTCTGGGAGAGGCTTCGGCGCCAGGATCCTCGCCGCGGACTGGCCGAGTCACGTCAACGGGTGGATGAATTGCTGGAGCGTGGACGCCGTGCTTTGCGGCAGGCGCTGCGTTTGCAGAGAGTGCGCCTGGAGGGCTGTCGGGCCCGCCTGGGAGCTCTGGACGCGCGCATCGTTCTGCAGCGTGGCTATGCCATCGTGCAAAACCGCGCCTCGGGGCAGTGCGTGCGCTCGGTGCACGAGGTCACCGAGGGGAACGTGGTCGATATATTGGTTCATGATGGGCGAATGGGGGCCCAAATATTGGATAAAGAGCCGTATGGCATAGGACGACCCGGCTCTTGTGCGTCATTGGAAGCCCCTTCGCCATAACCGTTTGAAAAATGCACTCTAGAGAATAATCGGGCTCGCGCCCCGTTAGGCTACAGTGTCGGGAGGTTAGACACAAATGGAAAGGGAAAAGCTGGAATCCTTGAGTTTTGAAGATACCTATGCTCGACTTGAGCAGATCATCCAGCGCCTTGAGGAAGGCAATTTGACCCTAGAGGAATCGATCAGCCTGTATGAAGAAGGGATGCAACTCGCCGAACAATGCGATCGTCATCTGAACAACGCAGAGCTCAAAGTGACCCAACTCCTATCCGCCGTCGCCGACGAGATCGACAGGGATAACGGCCCGGACGCGCAAACATAGCCCGAAAGCAAGCAGGCGCTTTTAACCCTCTTGGACAAGTCTGGACCCTTAGTTGAGCACCACGATCTGCCCTTCTTCTAGACCAGATAGGATCTCGACATCGCTATCGTTGGTCAGGCCTGTCGTTACCACGACTTGGCGTTTGTTCCGTCCTTCGAGCACCTGCACCACCTGATATCGCCCCAGCTGTTCTACCGCACGTCGAGGCACCAACAGCACATCTTCTGCCACCTCGGTCATGATGCTTAGATTCGCCCCCATGCCGGCGCGCACGGCCAGCCCCGCAGGATCGAAACGAACATACGCCTCATAGATAGTAGCTCCGCGAGTATCGGCCAACGCCGGCAGCACCTTATCCACTTGGCCCTCTAGCACCTTCCCCGGAAAGGCATCGAGCCGCACCTCCACCTGCTGTCCTTCTCGGATGCTGGCGATGTCCAACTCGTCGATCTGCGCCACGATGTGAAACGCCGTTAGGTCGGCCAATTCGATGAGCGGGGTAAAGCCGTGCACATTTTCGCCGACCTGCGGCGACACCTGCAAGACGGTTCCGGCAAAAGGCGCGCGAATGCGCGCATCCTCAAGCCGGCGCTCCGCCTGTTGGAGCGCATGTCGAGCCTGTAAAAGGTCTAGGCGGAGGCGCTCTAGTTCCAGATCAGGCGTGCCCTTCAGCAACCGTTCAAACTCGGCTTCCGCGATCTCGTAATCCAGCTTGGCCGCCTCCAAAGCCAAGGCCTCGTCGCTGCTCTCTATATCTCTCTGATCGGCATCCGACGAGCGGGCCAACTCGTCATAATCGGCCTGCGCCACCGCCCGTGCGACGGTCGCGCGCCGCAGCCGTGCCCGCGCCAGACGGATTTCGGTTTCCTCGGGCGCGGACAAAGCGCGCTGGAGTTGTTGCTCGCGGATCTCGACGCTCCGTTGCACTTGCTCTAGCGCCTGTTCGTATTCCAGCGCGTCGAGTTCTAGAAGTAGCGCTCCTTCGTCAACTTGGTCTCCCTCCCGAGCATATATCGCCCGCACCTGCCCGCTGGCGCGGGTAGAGAGGTTGATGCGTCGCAAGGGTTGCACCCGCCCGAGGGCATCCACCTTCGCCACGAGGGTGCCTCGTCGAACAATGGCTGTATTCTCCGGCTGCCCGCGTCCTCTGAACCAAAGCAAATAGCCGCCGACGGCGACCAACACCAAAAGGATAGCAAGGAACAACCCTGCCGTGCGCCTGCTCATCAGACCACCTCTAAAATAGCGATGAATAATACACAGATAAAGAGATTTATATAAATAAATCCACGTATCAATTAAAAACTGTATCCTAATAACATTTTCATTCTTTGCGGCGCCCTCCGGATGTAGGAGCTATGCCCGTTGTGTCAACATCTCGAAGAGGCACGTTTCGGGCCACATCCAACAACACACCGGCCTGGTGGATGTCCAACAAAAGCGCCTGATCGATCGCAATCGTTTCCCAGCCCGGATCCGCGGGCAGAGGCACCACTACCCAATGCCTGCCCACGCCGAGATGCAGGGGCTGGGCTGGCAGGGTCCAGGCCCAAGGCTCCGCCGCTTGGGCCACGTTTGGAAGCGAAATCGTATGCTCTCCCGCGCACAAACGCACACCAAGCAGATAATCCCCCTCTTGGGTTACATCCAACGCGACGAGCACCCGCGCTCCTGCGCCATCTCGTTCCA
>JACIWY010000427.1 GCA_014360745.1 Chloroflexota bacterium | reverse complement strand
CGCCAGGGTGTTCACCAAGCCACTGATTGGGGCTTGGATGCCACCCACAACCTGGGCAAGAAGCACTTCGTAGCTGGGCAGATTGGTCAGTGACTGAACCTGTTCCGGAGTGGCCAGACGCCCGCCGACGATCCCCCCGCGGATCGACATCAATTCGCCGTTTTCGCGGATGAAATCGACAAGCGCTTTGGTGGCCGAAGCGATCTCGTTGTTATAGATGAACGTCACCATGCGCGGGCCGTTGACCAACTCCTCGGTGGCAGGCAAATTAGCTTGCTTTAACGCCAATTCCATCAGCGTGTTCTTGACCACCATGGTTTCTGCGCCTACCTCGCGCAACCGGCGACGTAGCGCTTCAGCCTGTTTCACGCTGAGGCCACCGTATTGGGCCCAGATCATAACCTGCGCCCGCCCAAGCCGCTCCGAGTACTCTTGCAGCAATGCTTCCTTCGTTTCGCGGGAAAGAGCCAAGGACTCACACCTCCTTCATAAAAAAAGTCTTTGTGTCCTGCCGACACAAAGACCTTCTCTAGCGCCCCAGACGCTGGCGCTGCGATCTTTTGCCTCGGCAGGCTTTTCATTAAGCGTCAAACGCACCTGCTGTCTACGGCCTATGCGGTTGAGCGCGGGAGCGATTTACTCGCTGACGCGGAATTCCTGGGCGGCCAACGGATCCACCCTAACGCCCGGCCCCATCGTCGAGGCCAGAGCAACACGGCGGATAAAGCGCCCCTTGACCGCCGCCGGGCGCGCGCGCATCAGCGCGTCCATGAACGCAGCCAGGTTTTCCTGAAGCTGCTGGTCGGTAAAACTTACCTTGCCCAGGGGCACGTGCAGGTTTCCCGTGCGATCGACGCGGAATTCGACGCGCCCTTGGCGCAACTGGCGAATGGTTTCAGCTACATCGTCGGGCTGGACCACCGTACCCGCCCTGGGGCTGGGCATCAGCCCGCGCGGGCCAAGAATGCGGCCCAAGCGGCCGATCTTGCCCATGGCCTGTGGCGTGGCCACGGCGACATCGAAATCCAACCAGCCCTCTTGGATGCGCTGGATGTACTCGTCCGTGCCCACATAGTCGGCGCCGGCCTCTTGGGCAGCCTGGGCGGCTTCTCCTTCGGCAAAGACCATGATGCGCACCTGCTTGCCTGTGCCGGCCGGCAGCGTGACGGTGCTACGCACCTGCTGGTCGGCCTGACGCGGATCGACGTTTAGGCGCACATGGATCTCCACCGTCTCGTCAAAGTTGGCATAGGCCGTCTGTTTGACGAGGGAGATCGCCTCCTCAGGCGTATAGAGCCGGCTGCGATCGATCTTTTCTCTTGCTTGTAGATATTTTTTTCCGTGTTTTGCCATAAGACCTCCTGTGGTACAAGCGGATGAAAACCCATCCTCCCACGATATCCCCCAAAACGGAGACAAACCGCGACCGCTATTAATCGGTGACGACGATGCCCATGCTGCGGGCGGTGCCTTCGATCATGCGCATCGCCCCTTCGATATCCACCGCGTTCAGATCGGGCATTTTGAGCTCGGCGATCTGGCGGATCTGCTCACGAGTGAGGGTAGCTACCTTGTTAATATTAGGCTGGGCCGACCCTTTGGGGATGCCCGCTGCCTGGAGTAACAAGTTCTTGGCTGGTGGCGTCTTGGTGACAAAGGTGAAAGAGCGATCCTGATAGACGGTGATCTCCACCGGAATGACCATCCCCACCTGGTTTTGGGTGCGCGCGTTATATTCTTTGCAGAACTGCATGATATTCACGCCATGCTGGCCCAAAGCAGGACCCACCGGAGGGGCTGGCGTTGCCTTACCGGCCTGAATTTGCAGCTTGATCACTGCGGTCACTTTTTTCGCCATATATACTATACCTCTCTGCTCGGCCCCATAGTAACCATGGGCCCTGTATTATGCCTAGACCTTTTCGACCTGCATAAAGTCCATTTCGACCGGCGTCTCGCGACCAAAAAACGAGACCAACAGGCGCACCTTGCCGCGTTCGGGGTAGAGCTCGTCCACCACGGCCATAAAATCGGCAAAGGGGCCTTCGGTGATGCGCACCGTCTCGCCGACTCGAAAGTTCAGGCGGATACGCGGCTTTTCCTCTTCCATCCGCTCTAGGATCTTGTCAACCTCTTCCTGGCTCAGGGGGATCGGCTCGCTTCCGGAACCCACAAAGCCGGTGACGCCGGGAGTGTTGCGCACGACGTACCAAGATTCATCGTCCAGGATCATTTGCACGAGCACATAGCCAGGGAACACCCGCTTACGGCTGGTGCGGCGCTGCCCATCGCGGATCTCGACCTCCTCTTCGGTGGGCACGACGACGCGAAAGATCTTGTCTTGCATGCCCATGGTCTCGATGCGCTGCTCAAGGTTTTGTTTCACCTTGTTCTCATATCCCGAATAGGTATGGATCACATACCACTGTCGACCATCGTCGGGCTCATCCCCTTCCTCGGCGGCAAGCGGCGCTCGATCTTCCTCGGCCTCGATATCATTTTCTTGTTCTGGCGAGTCCCACTCGTTCCGAGACTCTAGTTCAGGATCCATAGCGATCCCCTTTGTTTCGGCGAATCCCCGCGTCGGCCAAGCGCGCGGAAATATTTTTTCAGACGAGAATCAAAGTAACCAACCGGGTGAGCAACCAGTCGATGATCCCCAAGGCGATACTGGCCACAGCTGTCACGCCCAAGACGATCAGCGTCAAATTGATGGTAGTGCGGCGCGAAGGCCAGGTGATTTTGCGCAGCTCGGCCCGCACCTCTTTGAAGTAGCGAATGACGCGATTTTCTTTTTTGACCGGCGCTTCTGCCTTTTTTCTGGCCACCGTTACGCCTCCTGATGATTGCCCTCTAACATAGATGGACACCGTTGACCAGACCGCCGGTTTGGCTACAACGCTTTGCACAGGTCTGGCACGGTGCCCGGAGAGCAAAAGGCAGGCGAGGCAGGAATCGAACCCGCAGCCTACGGTTTTGGAGACCGTTGCTCTGCCAATTGAGCTACTCGCCTGTGTAACAAGCTTGGGCAAGCCAAGCTTGTATTAGCGCTATCGCTGCTCGCGGTGTTCCGTGTGCTTGCGGCAGCGCGGACAGTACTTGTTCAACGTGATACGGTTCGAGTCGTTTTGGCGATTCTTTTCCGTCGTATAATTGCGCTCTCTGCACACTGTGCAGGCCAGCGTGATGATAACTCGGTTTGCCTTTTTGGCCATGGTGTGATCTCGCTATAGTAATATCGTTATAAAGGATGGGCGGCTATGTTATTCGATGATCTCCGTGAGCACGCCGGCGCCGACGGTGCGTCCGCCTTCGCGGATGGCAAAGTGCGAGCCCACCTCCAACGCCACCGGCGTGATCAGCTTCACCGTCAGGTTGGCCCGATCGCC
>JACIWY010000426.1 GCA_014360745.1 Chloroflexota bacterium | reverse complement strand
GGTGGCTTCGCCTTGGTCAAAATCCTCTTTGGGGTCCGTTGACGTTGCATTCGCGGCGCGCTTTATACTAAGGGCCAGCCGGTGGTTGGCGCTATCGATGCGCAAGATCTGCACCAGCACCTGATCGCCGACATGAATCACTTCGCTAGGGTGGCTGATGGGGTCGTCGGACAGCTCCGAAACATGCACCAACCCCTCCAAGCCCTCTTCGATCTGCGCAAAAGCGCCAAAGTCCACCACGTTGGTCACGGTGGCTTGGGTAACCTGCCCCACGTGGAAACGCTGATCGACGGTGGCCCATGGGTTAGGCCTGAGCCGCTTCAAGCTAAGCGCAATACGCCGGCTATCTCGATCCACACTGATCACATAGACCTGGACCTGCTGGCCGATCTCGAGCATCTCTCGTGGGTGGATCACCCGTCCCCACGACAGCTCCGAGATATGAATGAGCCCATCAACCCCGCCTAAATCGACAAAAGCGCCAAAGTCGCAAAGGTTGCTGACGAAACCGCTGCGGGTCTCGCCAGGGGTGATCTCGTTCAGCAGACGTTCGCCGTCCTTTGGCCCCCACGCGGTAGCTCGTTCAGAAAAGACCAACCGGTTCCGACTGCGATCCAGCTCGATCACCCGCAAAGAAAGCTCCTCTCCCACCCAGCGGGCCAGCTTTTCATCGCGTGACTCATCGTCGGTAAAGATGGGGATGTCCTTGAGTTGCGAGGTGGGCACAAAGCCCTGCAGCTTGTCCCAGCGCACCAACAAGCCACCGCGATTCCATCCGGCGACGATGCCACTCACTTGGGTGCCCTCCTGAAAGACGCGCTTGGCGCGCTCCCAGGCCGCATCTAGCTCGCTGGTGGTCGCATAGGCGCCGTCGATCTCCGCCGGGGTTTCGTTGTTGGGGCCGGCTGCTTCTTGAGCGCCCTGCGCGCTTTGGCCATGTCCGTAATAACGGCTCATGGCTACATCTAAAAAGTTCGACAAAGATCCCAGACTGTATCGATCCGCTTCCATTCCGTCTCCTCCGCTCCAGCTATCGCACGACATACAACGTCTCCATCCTCCATGGAGACGTAACTACACCCCCTCGCCGATAGGCAACAAAACAAGTGTCGGAGCTCCTCGGCCGATCGGGGAAAGAGCAACCGACACAACGTACCGCCTCATGGCCCCGGTTTTTGCCAAGCCATCGACGAAAGTTGAGACCAGGGCTCTCACCCAAACATCGGGCAGACCCAGCCGACCGAGGTTTCGATCTGTTGAGACCCTCAACCTAGCCGGGCCACATATCTGGCCAGGGCCGAGGAGCAGATGCGTTCCCCGGCTACATACCCTTTGGCAACGAGCTCCGATTTGGCCGTAGGCACCGCCTCGCCTTTGCTCAACCCGGACAAAACCTGGCGCTCTTCGTCGGTGAGCCCAGCCCAGACACGGTCAAAAGTGCTCGCCGCCTCTTGGACGATAAAAGCCTCTACGTCTTGATAATCGGGCCGCTGCCGTTCAGCGAGCAGTTGGTAGTATCGCCAACAAGCCATCTGCATAAGATAAGGCATTCTGCCGCTGAGCGCAAAAATCTCTTCCGCATAAGGGGTTAAATCCAAGCCGGACATGGCCGATGTGGCCGCAATAAACTCCTGAGCTTCTTGCTCGGTAAAGGCGCCCACGTATTCTACCGAGAACATATTGGGGAAGGGGCTTTCGGCGATGCTCATATGGCAACAGGATTTGAGCTGCGTATGGGTGGCGGTGATCAAACTCATCCGGGCATGGTTCGTCAACCCACGAAAGCGATCCAAGAACTCGATATATTTCTCGTTGGCGCCGATCTCCTCAAAATCATCTAACAATAGAACCGCGCGCGTTCCCTTGGCCCGTAGAGCCTCCATAGCGCGAATAAGCTGGCCGAAAGCCGGTTGCCAACGCGGAACTCGCGGCGGCGCTTGATCGGGAGCTAACTCTTGCAACAGCCGTCGCACGAGATCCAGTGGATCGGGGAACGACGAACAATCCAAATAGACAAAGCGCAAACTTTCCGCCGGCTCCGCACAGGATTGGCAGATGTCCGGCGCCAGAGCCCTCTTGAGCAATGAGGTGAGACCGGAGGAAGGCCCACCGACGAAAGACAAACAGGCTTCTTTATCGATCAATTCGCAACAGCGAACGATCTGGGCCGAACGCCCAACGAACAGGCCGGTGTTTTCAATGGGCTGTGTATAACAATACGGATTTTGTCTCTGAGCCATGATTCCCTCTGATACATCTGGTATACGTCTCTACTTATCCGGTTGGGGAGTGCCATCTCCCAACGTGAATCCCCGCCCATGCACCGTGATGATATAACGCCATGGCTTGCCTTCCGGCTCCAAACGCCTGCGCAAGCGGCTGATGAGTTGGTGGATGCGTTGATCGTCCACCTGATCGATATAATCTTCGGAATAGACGGCGCTAATAATCATATAGGGCGTGCAGATGCGCCCTCGATTTTCGAATAGCAGCTTCAAGAGGCGAAACTGCTTATCGGTCAACGGTGGGGCCAACAGCTCACCGTTCATATAGACGCATCCGGATTCTGCGTCCACCCAGATCCCGATGGGTGATACAGGCGTCGGAGTGCCGACCTCGCCAGTGCCCCGAGGCGCTTCTTTAAGCGGCTCCCGTGCAGCCTCACGTTTGATCCACTCGGCAAACGAGCTGGGCACCACCCGGCCGTTGGCCAGATACCCCTTCTTTTCCAGCCTCCAGATTACATTGGGCCGCGCTACGGGTACCTCATGGAGCGCTCCCAACAGGACATTGCGTTCCTCATCGCTCAGATAGCGATGCCAGACAGCCTCAAAATGCGCGTACGCCTCGTCCTCATACCGCAAGCGCACACGCTCATGAACGCTTCCGTCAAAGCTTCCTTTAGCCTCCCAAGCCTGGAAATAATGCCAACATGCCATCTGGACCAGATAGGGAAACGTTCCGGCAAGCTGTTCCACCTGGGGTTTTACCTGCCACATGGGGCAGCCACTTGTGGAAGAGGTACGCTTGATAAAGTGATCGAACTCTTCTTTTGAAAAAGGCCCTATCTCCACCGTGCGAAAGATATTGGGAAAGGGCGAGGTCACCACCTCGTGTGAACAACACTCAAATAGTCTGGTTCTCGTGGCGACGATGAAACTGATGTGATAGTGGAAACTGAGCCCGCGCAAAAAGACAAAAAACCGCGCAGGGAAAGCTTTACTTTGAGAAATACACTCGAACTCGTCGATAAAGAGCGCCAGCCGACGCGGGCTCAAAGCCTCCAGAATACGGCGCACGCGACGCTCGTCCATGGGGCCATCTTCAGGCGCCAGAGGCAAGTCGGGATCCAATTCTTTGACCTTGCGAAAGACCTCGCGAAAGAAACC
>JACIWY010000425.1 GCA_014360745.1 Chloroflexota bacterium | reverse complement strand
CTGGAGCTTATAAATAGTAGCACGAGCCCCGCGCACTTCGCTGACGCGCACACTCTCGGGGTGATCCACCAACTCTTTGGCGATGAATTCGATGAGGTCTTTCATCGATCAAACGCTCCGCGACTAGCTCGTGGGCTCTTGGGCAGCCTCGGAAGCTCCTCCCGAGGCGGCTGCCGAGTATTTGGCCAGTACACCCGTCTTATCCAACATGTGTTTGACGGCATCGCTCGGCTGGGCGCCACGGCGCAGCCAGTAGAGAGCCCGCTCTTGATCGATTACGATGGTGGGCGGGTCGGTGCGTGGGTTATAATTTCCGATCACTTCGATAAAGCGGCCGTCGCGGGGCGACCGTTGATCGGCGACCACCACTCGATAGTACGGTTGCTTCTTGGCACCAACGCGGGTCAATCGAATTCTAACCATGTTCTCCTGTCTCGTCCTTCACTATGGTACTGAAACTTGGCACAGCGTATTATTATATAGCGAAAAGCGTAGAAAGGCGAATTGTTCGTCCCTTTCGGCAGTTGAAACCGCAGCAACCCTCGCCAAGTCACTTTACGGGGACTCGGGCCTCAGCCCGCGCAGGCAAGCGCGGATCAGAATCCGCCGCAAAGGTTGTTGTGGTTTTAATCGCCGGGCCAAATTCCACCAGATCACCCTATCCAGGGCAGTTGGATGTTTCGACGCCCCCGTTTACCCCCTCCGCCGAATTGTTTCATCATGCGCTGCATCTCGGCGAATTGGCGAAGAAGCTGGTTCACTTGTTGCACCGATGTGCCGCTGCCACGGGCAATGCGCCGTTTGCGGCTGGCGTTGATGATCTTGGGGTTGCGGCGTTCCTCGCGGGTCATCGAGTTGACGATCGCCTCGGCAACCCGTAGGCCTTTGTCGGTGACCTCGGTGGGGAGCTGTTGGCTGAGCTGGCTCAAACCCGGAATCATGCCCAACAGCTCGTTCAGGGGGCCCATACGGCGCACGGCGTCGAGCTGCTCCAAAAAATCTTCGAAGGTAAAGGAGGCGCTGAGCAGCTTCTCCTCCATTTTGCGAGCCTGTTCCTCGGAGATGGACGCTTCGGCCCGCTCGATGAGGGTCAGCACGTCACCCATGCCCAGGATGCGCGAGGCTAGCCGATCGGGATAAAAGACCTCCAGATCGGAGAGTTTTTCGCCTACGCCCATGAATTTGATCGGCACGCCGGTGACCGCGCGAATGGACAGGGCCGCGCCTCCGCGGGCATCGGCATCGACTTTGGTGAGGATCAGGCCGCTGAGCCCGACGCGCTGGTTGAATTCCTGAGCCACATTCACCGCCTCTTGGCCGGTCATGGCATCGGCGATGAGCAGCACCTCCTGCGGTTTGGTGGCCGCTTTGATCTGTTCCAGCTCTTGCATCATGCGCTCGTCGATTTGCAGACGCCCCGCTGTATCCAGGATGACGACGGTAAAGCCCTCTTTCTTGGCCCGGTTGACGGCGTTGGCGCAAATGCGCGGTGGAGGCACCTTGTCCCCTTCGGCGTGCACCGGTATGTTCACCTGGCGGCCCAACGTTTCGAGCTGTTGGATGGCCGCTGGCCTATAGACATCGGCGGCGACAAGCAGGGGATGTTGCCCCTGTTTGCGCAGGTGCAAGGCCAATTTGGCGGCCATGGTCGTTTTGCCCGATCCTTGTAGCCCCACGAGCATGATCACCGCCGGTGGGGTGCCACCCAGGTTCAGCGAGCTGGGCTCGCCGAGCAACTCGATGAGCTCCTCGTTAACGATCTTGACCACGGTCTGGGCGGGCGTCAGCGATTTGAGCACCTCCTCCCCAACGGCGCGCTGGGCGACTTTTTGGGTAAAATCGCGCACAACGCGATAGTTGACATCAGCCTCTAGGAGGGCCATGCGCACGTCGCGCATGGCGGCTTCGACATCTTTGTTGCTGAGGCGCCCGCGACGGGCCAGATCGTGGAACGTTTGTTGGATTTTATCGGATAAAGATTCGAACACAGTTTCTCTCTTGGCAGTTGATACAGGTGAATGCAGATATTTTAATGGCAAAATGAAGGACGTCAAAGCGGCGGGCGGGCTGTCCTTGATCCCCCAAAAGTTCGCCTTGGGCGAGGCGTCTTGGCAACAAGCTCTATTTTTCTAAGCGTAGCCGCGAGAGCGCTCTATTTGGTTGTGGCGTCCGAGATGGCCTCATGGGCGCCGGCCTGTTGGGGATCGAGAAGCTCGGTGATTTCGGCAGCGCCGGTATGGACGAGGATCTCGTGAAAAGCGCGCAAATCCTCGGCGTTCTCGCGGGCTACCACGACGCCGACCTTCCACAAAACCTGGCCATCCTTGGTGCGTATCGTCGGGCGCCACTGGGCCGGTATGCGCAACTGGACGGTTTGAATCAGGGGATGACGCAACTCGGTCGGGCCGGGGGGCACGAGGATGGCCTCGTCCTCCAGCCAGACATAGGTGGTGCCCTGGCCGCCCGGCTGTCGTTGCCCGTGAAAGCGGCCCGACACCGGATCCCAGCGGTCGATATAGACGGTGTGATCATCGCCCTGAGGGGTGTTTTCAATGCGCAAGAGCAGGGCGCGCACTTCTTGAACGACTACCGGTTCTAGAGGGGAAATGTGTATCCTGGCCTCAACCATCCCCCCTTCGGCACACACCGCGGTCGGGAGGGTAAGGATGAGCTGGCAATCGGGCTGGGCTGCTTCGCTTTGATATCGCTCTCGCATGGGGCTCAATAGGGGCGGCATCGACTCGACGAACAATTCCTGTTGGGCCTTGATCGGCTCGCGCCCATCGAGCTCTAACGTGGCGTGAACGAACCAGCGGATGGCGCAAGCGTAGCCGTGGTGGGTGGGCAGCGCATCGATTGGGATCTGGAAACGGAAGGGATAAGTGGCGCAGGAAATGCGGTTTACGATGCCGGCGGGCAAGAGCTCGTCTTGCTGGAGGAGGTATTGGCGCGATTCGCGGACGAACTGGGGCTCTGCGTCGCCTGCTTCAGAGACGACATCGTGGGCGTAAAAGCCTCGACAGGCGAAATACACTCTGAGTCCGCGGCTGCGAAAGGTATTTTCGGCGTCGAGCTGGACGTAGCCGCTTACGGGCTCGCCGGGGACATAACGGGCATTCTCGGCCTCCAGGATGATATGCACGGCGGCCCGCGGGGGTGTGCTGGGGTGTGCCCGAGCCCAAAGCAGGCCGCCGGCCAATCCCAGGGCAGCCCCCAAAAGCCCGCCACTCACGGCGCCGATGAGCAAGCCCCAAAGTCCCCGGTTGACGGCGCCCAACAAAGCACAAACGACCAGAAAAATGATCAAGCCCCAAAAGAGGCCGCCGGCCGCGTCTCTGCTCACCCTGTCGGGCAGCCTACGTAGAACCGGCAGACTGGCTATCTCGGATT
>JACIWY010000424.1 GCA_014360745.1 Chloroflexota bacterium | reverse complement strand
GAGCGCCCCCAGCGCCGTCTCGGCCATCTTGACCGGGTCGTTGGCCATATTAAAGTAGCTGTTGATCATGCCATTGGTCCATTCTTCCGCCGTCGAGCCGCCGCCATAGGCGAACCAAAAGAGGCCGTCCCAGTCTTGCAGGCAGGCATAGGCGGCCATAACAGGGATGAATTCGCAGGCATAATCGTTGGGGAAGGGCGCATTAAGTTCGGAGACGATATAGGGCTTGCCCGACACCAGCGAGCGCGAGAGTTGCGCCGGCGCCGAATGATCCGGATCATCCACCATGGGTGTGTTGGTGATGTACCAGTCGACGCGCGACCAGGGCTCGCCCGGGAAGCGCGGGTGCTGCCAGTATACGTGGCCGTCGATGATGTCCAGCAGCGCGTTGTTCTCCACCAATGGCATACCGCTCCAGCCGTGGTTGTGATCCGATGTGCCCAGGATCAACTGGCGCACGCCCAATTCTCCACGCAAGTAAGAGGCCATCTCACGGTAAAAGGTCTGCTCCAATTCGGCGTAGAAGCGGGCCTCGTCGCGAAAGCGCGAGGCCGAAGCGCCGGCAAACTCCTCCGGCACGAGCCGGCGCACGCTGGCCAAGGCCGGATCCTCAAGCGGGCGCAGATCTCCCTCCCAGGCCTGACGCAGTGATTCTCGATCTGGATAGCGGGCTGCCAGCCAGGCGTTCCAGCGCCGGTCCAGATCGCAGCCATAAGCCGGTGGGATATCGGCCCAAGTGCGGGCCGGTTGGGTCTGTCGGCCACGCAGCCGTCCCCGTATCCAGGATTCCAGCAACGAGTTCTCGTTCACCAGCTCGACGATGGCGATGGCCGGCTCTTCGGCATAGCGGTTACCGGTAAAGGGGTTGACGTGATCGAGCAGTTGGGCCGCGTACTCTTTTTGTAGGGCTACAAGTTGTTCGTCAAAGTAGGTCAGAGCCTTGGCATAGGCCACCCAGGCCGCCTGCTTGACCCCGTCCGCCTCGCTGAACTGACGCGAGACGTTGAGATTTAGATCGATATAGATACCGTTCTCTTTTAAGCAGGCGATCAGGTAGTCGAGCCGCGCCAGCGACTCGGGATCCAGCGCCCGCGTAGAGCGAAAGCGACGCTCTTCCTCGGGGTAACGCGAGCGCAACAGCACGCCACGGGGCCAATGACGATCCATATGATGCAGGCGGATGCAGTTGATGCCGAACTTGGCCAGGCGGCGGGCGATGGTCGGGGCCATGTGTGTCGGCGGGATGGTGCCCCCGAAGGTCAGGTTCTGCCCCCAAACGCGCCAGCGTTGTCCGTCGCCCGTGGCCAGGTGCCCGTCGACGACGCGGATAAAGCCGGTTGCGCCGGCCGGCTTGGGCAGCAACCATGACATATCGGTGGGGCCCGATGTGGTGTCGTCCCAAGGGACGGAGAAATCGGGCCAGTGGTTATGGTCAGGTATCGGTCGTGCGTTGACATTCATGGGTTCCTCCTACCGGCGCACGATGTGGTAATAAACGGCGGGGCCGGCGTAGCCCAAGGGCACCTTGAGGCCGCGCTCGTCGCGCGTGGCGCGGATCTGGCCGAGAGGTTGGCCATTGGGGTCGCAAACCGTGATTTTGGCCTCGGCGTTGGCCCAATCGCCGCTCAACCAGAGCGTGCCTTGGGCAGGTCGATACAGCACCGGCGCACGCCCCAGATGAACGAAAGAGCCTTCCCGATGCTGGTCGGTGTTCATCGCTCGACCGAGGACGGTTAGCAGCAGCTCCTTGGCTGTAGCAATGGGCTCGTCGTCCAGGCTTGTCGCCGCCACGACGCCATGCTGATCGGCCAGCTCGATGGTCAGGTCGGTCAGCTTGAATAGGGAGCCTCCGATCAACCCTACCACGGCTTGGGTGCGTGGCGTGTCGACGGTAAACACCCCTCGACACAGGTCTCGGGCCAGCTCGCCGGTGACGCTGCGCAGCACGCCTTTGTCCAGATCGCGCCGCGATACCTTGTCGGTGATACCCAGGACGTTGAGGGCGTCGAGCAAGAAGCGGCCCAAAGTGTGTTGCTGCGGGTCGCGCATCCGCTCGTCAAGCGCGGTGAGATGGGGCAATACCAGCTTGCCATCGTGGAGATATCCCAAGCAATGGACGCCGTCGGAGCCGATCTCCCGGGCGCCCTGAGGGAGCGAGTCCACGCGAAACGCCGGGTCGCGGGTGGCGTACATGGCCAGCGAGTCAAAGCCCAGATTCTCGACGGTGAACAGCCGCGTGCCAAAGCCGTGGGTGAGGTGCAGTTCCGGCACCAAGGCCAGCTCTGACCGAACGGCGGGCTCCAGGTCGTCGGCGACGTGGGCTCGACCCGTGACATGATCGTGAAGGTCGGCGGCCGGGTTCTCTGCCCAGAGAAAAGCTCGCCGCGCTTGGGCGTAACCCCCCTGGGCCGAGGCGCCTGAAGAGACCACCAAATCGGCATCACCGGCATATGTCCGGTTAAAGAAGGCCTTTTGGGTGCGCGTCACATACGCAGCATAGCGAGTGGGAACGCGCTCATGCGAACGCCAGGCGTAAAAGGTGTCGGTGTGCGAATAGCCCACATCCAGCACAGACTGGGCCACTTGGACATCTCGCCGATGAAAGAGCAACGCGGCCACGGCGAACTGGCACCAATGCTCCGGGTCGGTGTAGCAGGTAAAGCTTTGCAGCTCGTTGCGGAAGCTCAATACACCGCCGCCGATCCCGTAGAAGAGCAGGCCGTCCCAATCCTGCAGACAGGCATAGGCAGCCATCTGCAACATCGCCTCGCTGCGATATTCGCTGGGGAAGGGCATGTTCCACTCGCGGGCGATCACCGGCTTACCGGCGACCTTGCCCAGGGCCACATTGGCCGCGGCACCGCGGACATTGTGTAGCTCGACGGTGTTAAAAGCTAGGCCGTAAGGGTTGCTCCCTTGGATTTTGCGCACCGATAGATTGGGGTGATCGTAGTAGGTGCCGTTAGAGATGAAATCGAGCTCGTCGGCCACCGCTTTGAGATCGGGGGCGATGTGTGGTGTAACGCAAGAGGTGATAGGCACCTTGACGCCGATGGAACGCAAATGATCGCGCATCTGCCGATAGTAGCGGCGCATCAGTTCATAGTAAAAGCGCGCGCCGTCGTTGCAACGGGCGGTGCCCTGCAAAGGATCGCCATAGGAACGGTGCGCCCAATCCAGCCGAAAGGCCTCGACCACATTGGGCAGGCGCACACTGCCCGCAGCGGGGTCTTCATCGGCCATCAATGCCCCGCGTCCCTGATGGTTTGTCCACGCTTCGCTCAAACCCTGGCGAGTGCCATATTGTTCCAGTAACCACTCGTTCCACAATTTCTGCAGCTCGTCCACATAGGGTTGGGGCAAATGCAGGGCCTGTTCCCAAAAGAGAGAATT
>JACIWY010000423.1 GCA_014360745.1 Chloroflexota bacterium | reverse complement strand
CACGGTGGCGGCGACGTTTTCAACACCCTCGACCAGGGGTCGTTTGACCATTCGAGCGCTTCTGTGTTACTCTGCCATCATCTTATGAGCCGGAGTGAGGGACCTATGTACGGTTGGGCGGGTCGCATCCTGCAGGTCGATCTCTCATCGCGTTCCATCTCCACTCTCGATACGGCGGATTATGTGCCGAGCTATATCGGGGGGCTGGGCGTAGCCACGCGCATCGCTTGGGAGTTGTTGCGTCCCGGCATCGACGCTTTGGCCCCCGAGAACCCGTTGCTGGTCATGACCGGCCCTCTCACCGGCACGCTGGCCTCCGGCGCGGGGCGCGTCGAGGTGGCGGGCATCGCCCCGCAGCAACATCCCTCGGTGTTTTCCCGTTCCGGCATGGGCGGGCACTGGGGGGCCGAGTTGAAATATGCCGGCTACGACGGCTTGGTGATCGTCGGCCAGGCCGATGTGCCGGTCTATCTTTGGGTTCACGATGGCGAGGCGGAGATTCGCGAGGCGGGAGAGCTCTGGGGGTTGGGCACTTATGCCGTTACGCAGCGCCTGCGCCAAATACACGGCGCCAAAACCCGCGTGATCTGTTGCGGCCCCGCCGGCGAGCGCCTCTCGCGCATCGCCGTCGTCCATAGCGAGACGGGGAATGCGGCGGGACAGGGGGGATATGGCGCCGTCATGGGCGCCAAGAAGCTCAAAGCCGTGGCCGTGCGCGGCACGGGCGGGGTATCCCTCGCTGACCCCGAACGGCTTTTGCGGCTCTGCCTGGGGGCCAGCCGCGAGGGCCAGACGCCCGGCGAAATCGGCATCAAGCCCGAATCCGGGGCTACTTATCGCACCCGCAAGTGCGGTTTTTGCATGACCCCCTGTGTGCACCGCGTGTACATGCGTATTCCCGGTCGGGCCTCGTCGGGAAGCTATTCCGTCGCCCGTCAGTGCTGGGGCTATGGTGCCTCGCGCGAGGCCGACCTGGAGGCGCGGGCCATCACCAGCGACTATGGCCTCAACGGTTGGGAGATCTCCTACGGCATCATCCCCTGGCTACAACTTTGCAAGCAAGCGGGGTTGATCGACGCCATCGACGCCGGCGGCGCTTATGGCAGGGTGCCGATCCCCGTGCCCAAACAGCCGATCAAATATCTGCGCGACATCGCCCGCTCGCCGGTCGAGTTCCTAAATGCCTTGGTGTACGTCATCGCCCACCGCCGGGGAGAGGTGGGCGATGCGTTGGCCGATGGTGCCTGTTACGCCGCCGATCGGCTCTTTGGCGGCCAGGGCAAACCGCTCCTCGACCATATCTACCCGCGCCATTGCGGCCAGACCGAGCACTGGGGGGGACATTGGGGGCCCGGCGGCACCGTCTATTGGCCCTGGTGGCTGCCGGCCATCCTGCAATGGTGCGTCGACACCCGCGATCCGGCCAACGACTCGACTCATCAATGGACGGAGCATGTGCAGTTCTACCTGCCGCAAAGCGGCCCCTGGCGCGGCCCCTTTTCATTGGAAAAGGTGCGGGGCGTGTCTCAGAAGGTCTATGGCGATCCGCGCGTCTGCGATCCGGCCTACGACTATGACCCACCGGAGACCAAAGCCATGCCCGCCATCTTTCATCACAATCGAGGCATGATCATCGATTCGCTCGTCCTTTGCGACTATGAGCACACGCGCGTGTTCAGCATGCTCAGCGAGGATGGCGCCGCCGACACGGCGTTCATGGCCAAGCTCTTTTCCGCGGCCACCGGCTACGAGACGAGCGAGGCGGAGCTGGACCTGGCCGGCGAACGCATTTGGAACCTGGCCCGCGCCATCGATGTCCGCGATCATGGCAGGAATCGCGCCATCGACGAATCCACCCTCGACGGCTTCATGTATCCCGGCAAAGACGACGGCGTCATGATCGATCGGGATAAGATGCTGGCCCTGCTCGACTGTTATTATCGCCTGCGCGGTTGGGATGTCGCCACGGGCGTACCCACACGGGCCAAATTGTCGGAGCTGGGCCTGGGCGACGTCGCCGACACGTTGGAAGGGACAGGATCCGGGCCGCGCAAGGGGGCTTGACGGCCCGGATGCCCTCGGTTTGGAGAAAGAGCGCGCTTTAGCGAGAGCGACTGGCTTCGCCGGATTGCCAATAGTCGGGGTTGTTGCCGAGCTTGAGGCGCACCTCTTCGGTGACCCGATCCAATTCGGCGACCGTGTCGGGCGTAAAGACTTTTTCGGCCTCCAGGGCGGCCTGGATATTGGCCACCAACTGCTGGGGCTTGCGGCTGCCCACCAGGACGTTGCAGATAAAGGGCTTGGCCGCGACCCAGGCCAGCGCTACCCCCACCATGGGCACGCCCAGATCGTCGGCGATGGCGCGAATCTGGCGCAGCGCCGCAAAGACCTCTTCCTCGGCGCCGGGCTGCCCGTGGCGCGAGGCTTCGGAGCGTTCCGGCTTGAAATGGCGCGTGCGCGCTCGAAACGGCGGCACCTGCTCCGGCCTGTCGTACAAGCCGACGAGCAGCCCTTGCAACAAGGGCATATAGGCGATGATGTCGATCCCGTGTTGCTGACAAAGGGGCACGATCTCGGCCTCGATCGCCCGCGAGAGCAGGTTATAGTGCATCTGATTGCTCACGATGGGGGCGCCGGTGGCTAACACCTCTTGTAAATCCTGAACGCCATGGTTGCTCACCCCGATGGCGCGGATCTTGCCCTCCGTTTGAAGCTGCTCCATCGTGGCCAGGGCGTCGGCCACCGAATGGTCGCGGATGGGCCAATGCACCTGATACAGGTCGATATAATCGGTGCGTAAGCGCTTGAGGCTGGCTTCGCAATGGGCGCGCAACGTGGCCGGCTCCGTGTTCTGCGGGCTGATTTTGGTGGCAATGATGACCTTGTCCCGTCGCCCCTCCAGCGCCTTGCCGACGATCTCCTCCGCCCGCCCGTTGTTATAGCTTTCGGCAGTGTCCAGAATATTGATGCCCAGATCCAGAGCGGCGTGTATGGTCTCTATCCCCTGCTGCTCGTCCTCCTGCCCCCACCCCGATCCCCCACCGAGGGGCATCGTGCCGAGGGCATAGACGGTAGCCTCGAGGCCTGAATTGCCGATGAAACGTTTCTCCACGGTCGATCCTCCTGATAAGATAAGCGCAGGATATAGCCAACATACAAGCCGCAAGAGGCTGATGATCTTGTGTCCTCTAGGCGCGTGCGGTCAGCCCTTAACGCCTGAGACAACAATGCCCTGGATAAAGGCCCGCTGTGCCGAGAAAAAGACGATCAAGATGGGCAAGACCATCAGCACCGTCGCGGCCAGCAAATGGCTCCAGCTGATATTATACGAGGTTGTGCCGCCTGGCAACATCAGGGCGCCGTGAAACATGCGCACGCCCACGGCCAAAGGCATCTTTTCT
>JACIWY010000422.1 GCA_014360745.1 Chloroflexota bacterium | reverse complement strand
CGCACGCCCACGGCCAAAGGCATCTTTTCTTTAGAGTTGATATAGATCAGCGGCTCAAAGAACTGGTTCCACTTGCCTTGGAAGGAAAAGATGGCCACCGTGCCCAGCGCTGGCTTGCTGAGCGGCACAATGATATTCCAGTAGATGCGGAAATTGCTGCATCCATCGATGCGCGCGGCATCATCCAGCTCGACGGGCACGGTCATAATGAACTGACGCATGAGAAAGATGTAAAAAGCATGGCCAAACCAGGAAGGAACGATGAGAGGCCATAGGGTATCGAGCCAATTGATATATTTGAACATCAAGAAAAGGGGGATGATCGTTACCTGGCCGGGTAAAAAGAGGGTAGCCACTAGAATGCCGAAAAGCACGTCGCGCCCCCACCACTCCAGGCGGCCGAAGGAATAGCCGACGAGCGAGGTCGAGATGACCTCGCCGGTCACTGCAGCGGCCACCAGGATGATCGAGTTGCGGAAAAAAAGCACCATGGGGATATAGGGAACCTGGAACACCTCCACATAGTTCGTCCAGACCATCTTTTTGGGCCAGACTATCGGAGGGTAGATAAAGTGATCCCCCTCGATCATCAGGGAGCTCCGCACCAACCAAAAGAAAGGCAACGCTACTAAAATAGCTCCGATGGCGAGCAAAATATAAATCAACGCTCTCTTGAACGCCTGATCTGGCCTAATGCGATGGCGAAACTCTTTGCGTGCGACTGCACTCATGATCCTCTCCTACTTTCGCCGTATCGACTCGTAGTAAACCCACGTGCCGGAAGAGCGAAAGACGATCGCGGTCAAGATCACCAAATAGATGAATAGCACCCAAGCCATGGCGCAGCCATAGCCCATGCGCATATACTCGAAAGCAGTACGGTATAGATGTAGCATAAAAGTCAATGTCGAGTTGTTAGGCCCACCGCCGGTCATGATATAAAAGAGGTCGAACGATTTGAGCGCCCCGATGATGCCCATGACCAAGTTAAAAAAGATAACCGGCGAGATCATGGGAATGGTGATGTGCAGAAATTTGCGCCAAGCATTGGCCCCGTCGATCTCGGCGGCCTCGTACAACGCCGTGGGCACACCCTGCAAAGCGGCCAGGTTGATTAGCATCGAGCCGCCCACCATCCAGATGCGGATGACGACGAAAGCCCAGATTGCCGTACGGCTATCGGCCAGCCAGTTGGGGCCCTCGATGCCAAAGAGGATCTCGAGCAAATAGTTCACCAGGCCAAAGCGGCCGTTGAACAGCCACTCCCACAACAGGGCAACGGCCACACCCGAGACCACGGAAGGCAAATAGTAGATCGTGCGCCAGAAGGCGATGCCTCGCACATCCTGATTGAGCAACAAAGCCAACAACAAGCCGAGGAAGAGGCTCAGGGGCACGCTGATCAGCGCGTATACGCTGGTAACTTTGAGGGAATGCCAGATCAACGGATCCTGAGCGATCTCTTTATAGTTGCCAAGCCCGATATAATGGGCGGGCTCGACGATATTATACGAGGTCAGGCTCAGGTAGATGCTGGCCAGCATGGGGATAAGGAAAAAGGTCAATAACCCCAGAATCCAGGGCGAGGCGAAGAGCCAGCCCTCTATATGCTGGAGCAGCTTTCTGTGGCGGTACATTTTGCGCCGGAGTTCCATGTCCTCGGCAGCGGTTGCCGATAACCCTCGCACGACCATAAGCGCCGCCCTCCCGCTCGCTTTTAGAATCAGGATATCCGCCCCCACGCCGCCACGGCGTGGGGGCGGAGCACACCTCGACGGTCAGCTCTTACGCTTGGCCTGCCACTCGGCCTTGGCCTTTTCAAAGATCTCGATCGTCTCTTTTTCGATCTGGGCCAACCCCTCGGTCACCGACATTTTGTTCAAAAAGACATTGTCGTACAAAATGCGCACCCAGGGCTCTACGATGGCTTCTTTGGTGGTGTAAATGGGCAGGTAATAGGCGATCGTGCCCTCGTCGGCCTTGGTGAACACCTCATAGTTGAGGCCATCCGGCCCGCCGCCGGCGTTGCTTTTGACAAAAGCCTCGTAAGTGCCACGGTGCGCGCCTCGCGAGCCCCATTTGTCGGTAAAGACTTGTTGGGCCTCCTGACTAAAGATGACCTTGAGCCACTTCCAGGTGGCATCGGGGTTCTTGGTCTGATTGGTCATGCAGGTGCCATTGCCGTGATACATATTGGCGCGCCTTTTGGTCACCGGATCGACGGGCACCAGACACATGTCATACTGGAAGGGAATGCCCCCGGAGGGCTTGCCACTGCCCCATAAATAACGGCGAAAATACTCGCCCTGGATGACCATGCCCACCTGACCGTTCTGGAAGAACGCCCGGTCGCGGATATTGGCCGAGGTCATCTCGCCCACGTCGGGGTGCACGTCATGTTTAAAGATCAAGTCAACGATCCATTCCAACACTTGGGCCGTCTCGGGGCTATTCAGCAAGAATTTCTCGCCGTCTTCATCCCAAGCTCGCCCACCACGGGCATATACTAGGTTGCCCCAGCTCTCGGTGATGGCGTTCACTCCCTTGGCCGCGGTGCAGATGAGGCCAAAGCGCTCGCGGCGAAAGCCCTGGCCCTTGTTGATCTTTTGGGCGTATTCGAGCATGGTATCCCAGTTCCATTTGTCAGGGTCATCCTCGATCTCCGCCGGCGGGGTGAGCCCGGCATCTAAGATGGCGTCCTTGTTATACCACAGCTCGATGCTTTCGCTCACCGTGGGCACACAATACAGCTCGCCCTTGTAACTATAGCCCTTGATGGAGGCCTCCACATAGTTGGGCAACCACGACTGAACGTCTTGGTCTTTATCCACATACCCCTGGATGCTCTTGGTGATGCCCAAACCGTACCAGCCGCGAAAGTCGCTCAGGCCAGCGACGGCCGTATCCGGCGCCGTACCGCCGGCAAAAGAGACGATCAACTTCTTTTTCATGTCCTCCGGGGGCGCCTCGAACTTGACGCTGATCTCGGGGGCCATCTTCTCCACGATGGGCAACAGCTCGCTCCATACCACCTGTTCCTCGGTGGGGCTGCGCCCCCAGTGCACGACGGTGATCTTTTCCTCCGCCTTCTTGGGCTCCGTCGGCTTTTCGGCGGGTTTGGCCGTAGGCTGTTGCTCGGGCGCCTTGGGTGTCGGCGTCGCTTTGGGCTGGCAAGAGGCCAGCGCAAGCGAGGTAAGCGCAGAACCGGCGGCCAGGGCGCTCAGTCCCAGAAACCGACGTCGTGAAAGCTGTGCAGTCATTTGGTCTCCTCCTAAACATCTTCCGCGTCTGATCTGAATGAATGAAACAAGGAGTCGGCAAGAAGCCCACCCAACGAAACGGCAGACGGGTAAAAACATGAACGTATAGGCTCACCTCCTCGCCGGTCGGGCTACCAAGCATATCG
>JACIWY010000421.1 GCA_014360745.1 Chloroflexota bacterium | reverse complement strand
CGCCCAAAGTAGCCTATTGTGAGACGATTACGCGCAAGGTGCGGGTCGAGGGCCGCCAAGTGAAACAATCGGGTGGCCACGGGCAGTTTGCCGTCGTGGTGATCGAGTTCGAGCCTCTGGAGGCCGGGAGCGGCTTCCAATTCGAAGACGCCATCACCGGCGGCGCCATCCCGCGCCAGTATATCCCGGCGGTGGAAAAGGGATTGCTCCAGGCGATACGCGAAGGTCCCCTGGCCAAACAGCCGGTGGTGGACATCAAGGCCACACTGATAGATGGCAAATATCACGAAGTGGATTCGTCGGATCAGGCCTTTTTCGCGGCAGCCGTGGCGGCGCTGCAGAAGGGGGTGCTGGCCGGGGGGCCGGTGCTGTTGGAGCCGGTGATGAAGGTCGAGGTGGTGGCCCCCTTGGAGCACACCGGCGACGTCATCGGCGACCTTAGCAGCCGCGCGGCCAGCGTGACGGGCATCGAGCCGCGAGGCGAGGGCGCCCAGAGCGTCTCGGCGCATGTGCCCCTGGCGCGTATGTTCGGCTATGCCACCGCGCTACGCTCTATTACCCAGGGGCGGGGCACCTTCACGATGCAGTTCTCGCACTACCAACAGGTGAGTGACGAGGTACGCAGGGAACTGGTCGCCAGCGTAGCGTAGAGTGAGGTGAGCTTTACCTCCGATAAAAGACACGGGCGTAAACTCACCCGCTCCAACCGGTTTCTTGGGTTTTGACAATGGCCGGTGGATGTGCTATTCTTTAGCAGTCTCGGATCAAGAGTGCTAAACGGCGCGGCGAGAAAAAGAAAAGGGGGCCAGAGGTTCCCACTCCAGATGGCCGCTGAGGAAGCAGGTTGGCGCCCTTTTCTTTTGTCTACTATCCATATCTTAGAGGGAGGACAGTCGAACCATGGCAAAGGTAAATCTCAGACCGTTGGCAGACCGTGTGATCGTCCAGCCTTTGGAGGAAGAGGAGGTCACAGCCTCTGGGATCGTCCTGCCGGAGACGGCCAAGGAAAAGCCTCAGAAGGGCAAGGTCATCGCCGTGGGGCCGGGGCGCCGGGATGATTCGGGCAACTTGATCCCGGTGGATGTCAAGGTGGGTGACATGGTGCTGTTCGCCAAATATGGCGGCACCGAGGTCAAGTTGAGCAGCGAGGAATCGGTTTTAGTGTTGCGCGAGAGCGACATCCTGGCCGTCATTGAAAGCTAGCCCATTCAGAGAATACGGGGAGGATAATCAGGAATCATGGCTAAACAGTTGCAGTTTTCGACAGAGGCCAGGGCTTCGTTGAAGCGCGGCCTGGACAAGTTGGCCGAGGCGGTAGGGACGACGCTGGGCCCCAAGGGGCGCAACGTGGCCCTGGACAAGAAATGGGGCGCGCCCACCATCACCCATGACGGCGTCACCGTGGCCAAGGAGATCGAGCTGGAAGACCCCTACGAGAACATGGGCGCCCAGCTGCTCAAGGAGGCGGCCACCAAGACCAACGACGTCGCCGGTGATGGCACCACCACGGCGACGGTCTTGGCCCAGGCCATCATCCACGAGGGGTTGAAGAACGTGGCCGCGGGGGCCAACCCCATGCTGCTCAAGCGCGGTATCGAGGCGGCCACCGAGGCGGTGGTCAAGGCCATCCGCGCCTCGGCGCGCAGCGTGGAGACCCACGCCGACGTGGCCAACGTGGCGGCCATCTCGGCGGCGGACATGGAGATCGGCGAGCTGATCGCCGACGTGATGGATCGCGTGGGCCGCGACGGGGTGATCACCGTGGAGGAGTCGCGCGGGCTGGAGTTCGAGACGGAGTACGTCGAGGGGATGCAGTTCGACCGCGGCTATATCTCGCCCTACTTTATCACCAACGCCGAGACGGGCGAGGCGGTGTTGGAGGACGTCTACGTCCTCATCCACGACAAAAAGATCTCCACCGCCCAGTCGCTGGTGCCGGTGATGGAGAAGTTGATCCAGGCGGGCAGCCGCAACCTGCTGGTCATCGCCGAGGACGTGGAGGGCGAGGCGCTGGCCACGTTGGTGCTGAACAAGCTGCGCGGGGTGATGAACGCGGCGGCGGTCAAGGCGCCGGCCTTCGGCGATCGGCGCAAGGAGATGCTGCGCGACATCGCCGTGCTGACCGGCGGGCAGGTGATCACCGAGGAGATGGGCCGGCGGCTGGAGACGGTGCAGCTGTCCGACCTGGGCCGCGCGCGGCGGGTGGTGATCACCAAGGACGACACCACCATCATCGAGGGCGCGGGCTCGGAGGCGGACATCAAGGGGCGCATCGAGCAGATCAAGGCGCAGATCGAGACCACCACCTCCGACTATGACCGCGAGAAGCTGCAGGAGCGGCTGGCCAAGCTCTCCGGCGGGGTGGCCATCATCCGCGTGGGGGCGGCGACGGAGGTGGAGCTGAAGGAAAAGAAGCACCGCGTGGAGGACGCCCTCTCGGCGACGCGGGCGGCGGTGGAGGAAGGGGTCGTGGCCGGCGGCGGGGTGACGCTGGTGAACGCCATCCAGGCCCTGGACGAGGTCAAGATGGAGCTGCCGGACGAGAACACCGGCGTGGCCATCGTGCGCCGGGCCCTGGAGCAGCCGCTGCGGCGGATCGTCGAGAACGCCGGGATGGACGGCGCGGTGGTGGTGGCCGAGATCCGGCGCCTACACAAGGAGAAGGGCGTGAACTCGATCGCCTACGACGTGATGAAGAACGAGTACGTGGACATGTTCGAGGCGGGGATCATCGACCCGGCGAAGGTGACCCGCTCGGCGGTGGAGAACGCGGCCTCGATTGCGGCCATGATCCTCTCCACCGAGGCCCTGGTCACCGATATCCCCGAGCCTCCCAAGCCGGCTGCACCACCTAGCCCTGAGTACTAAAGCGAACATGCGAAGCGCCGCAGAGAAAACCTCTGCGGCGCTTTTGTTTATATTCATTGCGCTTATTTGGTCTTGACCTTGACGGTCTTGGGCTTAACCTCTTCTTGCTTGGGAATGACCAGCGTCAGGACTCCGTTTTCAAAAGTGGCCTCGGCTTTATCCGCCTGAACGGGGATGTTCAAACGCAAGGTGCGCTGAAAACGACCGCACTGTCGCTCTTGGATCAGATAATTCACATTGTCCAGGGGGCCTTTGATCTCGCCCCGAATGGTCAAGGTGTCCCCTTCGATGGTGATCTCCACATCTTCGGGAGACATCCCCGGCACGGGGGCGGTGATAACCAACTCTTCGTCGGTCACATAGGCATCGATCGGCAGATCGCACTGCCTCTCTTCCGTTCTGGCCCAACGCGCCCCCGGGCGCACATAGCTTTCCTCAAAGAGACGGTTCATCGCTTCACGAAGCGTCATCAAATCTCTAAAGGGCTCCCACCGAATCATGGACATTTTGCTTACCTCCAAAGTTTTTCTATCGCACTACGCCCTGGTTTTTACCTTTATGGATCGTA
>JACIWY010000420.1 GCA_014360745.1 Chloroflexota bacterium | reverse complement strand
CTTGCGCCATTCTTCGCTGGCCAGGGCCTTTTCCATCGTTTCCAGATCATCCGCTGTGCCGCCGGCCAGTACCTGAGGCCCTCTACCCCATACGGCGTACCAGGCGTCTGTGGGCTGGATGTTCATTTCCATGAGCGCCCTGGTAAACTCCCGCGTCAAAAAGTCCAGGTACTCAGTCTCCCGGCCCTCGCGGATATTCCAGGTCATGATCAGTTTGACTTTCACGCTAATACGCTCCTTTAGCTATCAAGAATACTATACCCAAAGTGAGGCCTTGTCGCAAGTTTGCCGGACATGCCGCTTGACGGCGCACCCTGCTGGGGTTAGACTCGCCGCCAGGTAGCGTGATGACCGATGATCGTCCTTATGTGCATCGGTCGATACTTGCAAAAATTGGGGGGAAGATGAAGAGAAACGAGCTGAAACGCAAACTACAACGCGGCGAGGTGGTTTTGGGTCCCTTTATGAATTGCAGTTATCCGGCGTTCATCGAGATCGTCGGGCTGGCGGGTTTCGACTTTGCCATCATCGATATGGAGCACGGCCCGCTGGAGGTAGAGACGGCAGAGGATCTGTGCCGGGCCGGGCAGGGCGCGGGCCTCGACCCCATCGTGCGGGTGCGCAAGAACGACGCCCCTCAGATTCAACGCGCCCTGGATATCGGCTCGGCCGGCGTGCAGGTGCCGCAGATCGAGACCAGGGAGCAAGCCGAGGCCGTAGTGCGAGCCGCCAAGTACCAACCCATCGGTATGCGCGGCATCTCGCTTTTTACCCGCAGCGGCGACTATTCGGTGTATGGCCTTTCGGGGATCACCGATCGCCTGAACGAAGAGCAGATGATCGTTATCCACATCGAAGGGGTGCGCGGCCTGGAGAACCTGGAGCAGATCATCACCGTGCCGCACATCGACGTGATCTTTTTGGGGCCGTATGATCTTTCGCAGTCGTTCGGGGTGCCCGGCCAAATCGACGACCCACGGGTCATCAACGGGATGCGTATGGCGGTGGGCAAGATCCGCGACGCGGGCAAGGCAGCCGGCACTTATGCCAACGACGTGGAGACGGCCAAGCGTTGGATCGACGCCGGCGTGCAGTATATTTCGCTGAGCGTCGATGTGGGCATCTTTGCCACGGCTTGTCGCAATCTGTTGGCACCTTTTCGGTCATCGGGCAGTTAGCAGCTACAGGTTGCCGGCCTTTGCCAAGCCGACCCCGGTTGGCTCACTATTTATTTGAGGAGATGAATGCCATGAATCACCGCGAGCGTATCCTTGCCGTGTTGAACCGCGAACCGCCTGATCGCCTGCCTTGGGCGCCGCGCATTCTGTTGTGGTATCGGGCGCGGCAGCTTACCCATACGATGCCCCAAGAGTACGAGGGGCTGTCGTTGCGCGAAGTGGAGCGCAAATTGGATATCGCCACCGCCGCGCGCGATGGCAAGGTGTTCGACGCTGTCCACGATGATAGCGTCCAGGTGGAGGAACGAGAGGAAGGGGGCAAACGCATCACCGAGTATCATACGCCGGTGGGTTCGGTGCGGCAGGTGATGCACTTTTCCCGAGACTTGGAAGAGCAGGGCCTACCCGGCCGCGTGGAGGAGTTCTTACTCAAGGGGCCCAAGGATTATAAGGTATGGGAGTATGTGGTCGAGCACACCGACTATGTGCCGGCTTACGACGCCTATCGGGCGTACGATGCCGATATCGGCGAGGATGGGCTGCCCTTGGTCGGCGTGGGCGACGTGCCCCTGCACCACTTTGCCCAGGCTCTGGCAGGCTATGAGTACGCCTATTACCAGTTGATGGACTATACCCAGGACGTGGAGCACCTGTTGGCCGTCATGGCTGAGGTGGATAAGGCGAAAAAGTGGCCGGTTATTGCCGAATCTCCGGCGAGATTGCTCTTGCATGGTGTGCACCTCTCTTCGCAGTGGACGCCGCCGCGCTATTTCCGCAAGTATATCCTGCCCTACTATCGCGAATTCATGCCCATGATGCATGAACATGGCAAATCGGTGGCCATGCACGCCGACAATGACACGTCGGCCATCCTGAACGAGATCGAGGAGGCCGGTTGGGATATGGTCGAGTGCTTTGTCACCGCGCCGATGGTGCCCCTGACCCTGCGGGAGGCGCGAGAGCGTTGGGGCACGCGGGTCATCATCTGGGGCGGCGTCCCATCGCTCATTCTGTCCCCCTCTTATAGCGAGGAGGATTTCAGAGCCTATATGTACGACGCTTTCAAAGTCATTGCCCCCGGCGATGCCTTTATCCTCGGCGTGGCGGACAATGTGATGCCCGACTCGCTCATCGACCGTGTGCGTTGGATCACCGATCTGGTGCATGAGAGGGGCCGTTACCCCATGAGCGGCTGAGAAACGGATCGCAACACAAAACGAGCGATCAGGAGAGACGCATGAATATTGTGCTCATCATCCTTGACACGCTGCGCCAGGATCACGTCGGCGCGTATGGCAACCCGTGGATCAAGACGCCACACTTGGATCGTTTCGCTTCGGAGGCGTGCGTTTTTACCCGTGCCTATCCCGAATCGCTGCCGACGTTGCCCGTGCGCCGCGCGCTGCATACCGGCCTGCGCACGTACCCCTACCATGGTCATCACGACTACAAGGGGGATTTCTCCGGAGCGCCGGGCTGGGGCCCGATCCCGGAAGAACAAACGACCATGGCCGAATGCCTAGTCGAGGCGGGCTATCGCACGGCTTTTATCACCGACTGTTACCACCAGTTCAAGCCGTCAAAGAACTTTCATCGCGGTTTTCAGGAATGGCAATGGATTCGCGGGCAAGAGGCCGATCCCTGGCGTTCGGGGCCGCGAGTGCCGGATGAACGGATCGCGCAGCATATGAACGAGCCCTTGGAGGCCAATCCCGGCCTGGCGGTCTTTTTGCGTGCCTATCTGCGCAACAATGCCTATCGCCATACCGAGCAGGATTATTACCCCGCGCGGGTGTTTACCGAGGCCAGCCGTTGGTTGTGGGATAACCAGGATGCCAAACGGTTCTTTTTGGTCGTCGACTCCTTCGATCCTCACGAACCCTGGGATCCGCCACTCTACTACCGTCGTCTGTATGATGAAGATGGAGAGGTAGCGGACCTCATCCAATCTCTTTATGGCCCCTGGCAAGGGCGACTGAATGAGCGCGAGCTCAAACGGCTCCAGGCCAACTATGCCGGCGAAGTCACCATGGTGGATCGCTGGTTCGGGCACTTGATGGAGACGTTGGCCAATACCGGACGACTGGAGGATACCGTGGTCGCGGTGATCAGCGACCACGGCCATAACATCGGCCACGAGCCGGGCGACAAGGGGCTGGTGAGCAAGCAAGGCCACCCCATGACCCACGCCGTGGCAGATTTGGTGTTCATGGTGCGCCATCCAAAAGGCGAGGCGGCCGGCCACCGCTTTAACGGCCT
>JACIWY010000042.1 GCA_014360745.1 Chloroflexota bacterium | reverse complement strand
GAGGCCTGGATTCGCCCGAGGCATATGCCGACTTTGCCGAGCAATGTTTGGAGATGGGTTATCCCGCTTTCAAGATCCATGGTTGGGGCAATTCGTTGACCGAGTTGGAAGTGGCCAACATCCATGCTGTGGGCAAGCGCGTGGGCGGCAAGATGGACCTGATGCTCGACCCGGCCTGTGAGCTGAACACCTTCGCCGACGCGCTCAAGGTGGGCTGGGCCTGCGACGAGGAAAAGTTCTTTTGGCTGGAAGACCCGTACAAAGACGGCGGCATCTCGCAATTCGCCCATCGCAAGCTGCGTCAGATGATCAAGACGCCGCTCTTACAGACCGAGCATGTGCGCACGCTGGAGCCCCACGTCGATTTTGCCATCGCCGACGCCACCGATTACCTGCGCGGGGATATCGGCTACGACGGCATCACCGGCGTGATGAAGTTGGCCCATGCGGCCGAGGGCTTGGGGCTGGATGTCGAAATGCACGGCCCCGGCCCGGCTCAGCGCCACGTGATGACCTCCATCCGCAACACGAACTATTACGAGATGGGGCTGGTCCATCCCAAGAGCCCGGGCACTTTTAGCAACATCTATGTGGACTATCGCGACGGGCTGGACGCCATCGACGAGAAGGGCTGCGTCTATGCGCCCGAAGGCCCCGGTTTGGGGGTGACGTTGGACTGGGACTATATCAACGCCCACCGGACGAATTATTTAAAGATCGAATGAGCGCGGCGCTAAACCAAGCCTCCCGCAGGAGCTCCTCTCCTGCGGGAGGCTTTTATTAAGAAACCAGGCCGATTAGTAAGCCCCCCAAGCTGATGATCAGGGGCAGTACGCCAAAAGCGAGGTACAGGCTTGTCGCGCCACTGGCGTAAGGGCGCCATGGGCCAACATCCAGCCGGCGATAAGACAAACGCTGGACAGTCGGTAACATCGTTCCCGTAATCTGGCGGCGAGATAAGTACACAGGCCGAGGATAACAAGTACGCTCCAGCCTAGTATTAAGGAAGGCGTAAAAGGAGAAGAAAGCCAGATTAACCAAAAAATCAGAAAAAAAGACACGCCGACGAGGTAGAACGATAACGTATCTTGACAAAGGCCTTCCATCTCGCGACGCCACGATTCTGTAGCGCTTTCCCAATCTAATCTTACCTGTTGGGCCATGTCCCTTCCTCCGCAGCCGCCGGCCTCGTTCGTAGCCGGGCCGGCCCCATTCCCTTAAGGGAAGGAGATCACCCTACATCATATAGCGGCAGTGGCGTAGAGCAAAAAAGCGACGCACTTTTAGGCGTTCCCCATTTGGTAGAAAGGGCCGGCTGTGTTATACTCGCCGTCACGAGAGGTAAGCGTTCCTCAGAGTATCGCGGAGAGGTCGCATAGTCCGGCCGAGTGCGCACGATTGGAAATCGTGTAGGCGATGAGCCTCGCGGGTTCAAATCCCGCCCTCTCCGCCTCATAGAACCACAAAAGAAACACGGTAGAGCCAGGATTCTACCGTGTCTTTTTTGCTTTCTGCCCAAGCGCGCCCGATTCGTCGAGAGCCATTCAGGGCTGCGTTTATCTCCTAACTTCGATCCGTCGCAGCGTCAACCCTTCCTCCGGTCGCCCAGCCGGCGCCAGGTTCAGGACATAGTCGCCGGGTGTCAGCTCGGGCGGCAAATGCAAGGCATGTAGGTCACGGACGATCTCGCCACTTCTCCAGGTAGCGAAGGGATAATCGCCCTCGGCTGGCGCCAGCGCCCGCTCCCAGACCAAGCGATAGCTCCGGTCGCGCAGCGAGACGACAAACTCGGCCGGGGCGCCGTTCCCCTCTCCCCGCCGCCAAAAGAGCGTCAGCCGCAAGATGTCGCCCGGGCGCACCGTCTCCAAGGCAATGTGCTCTTGCCCCAGGCGATGCAGGCTAAAGCCCAATAGCTCCAGTCCGTCCCAGCGCATGTCAAGCCGTTTTTGCATATCGAGCGCAGCCAACGGCGGGGGGGCCGCGGCGGGGAGCACCCGCACCCGCGCCAGATCGATGGCATCGCCCCGAACGCTCCCCTCCAGGCTCACCGGCAACCGCTTTCCATCGTCTAGCCCATACATCCCAACCCACAACGTATATTCGCCTGGCGGCGTCCCCGGCTGAATGAGCAACCCATAGTGGTCCACGATCCGCTCTCCCACGGGCCAGCGATCGGTCATCGCTCCTCCCCCGCCCGGCTCGCTATCACGTTGGGCGACGATGAGGTCGCGCCTGTTGACGAGATGGGTGAACACCTTGTAACGCGCTCCCACCGGCTCGATGGCCTGCCAAAAGAGGGTCAGAGGCAGGATGTCGCCGCTTTCCACCGCACCGCCCTGCCCGCCGGCGCCGAGGGTATACCCCAGCAAGCGGATTCGGTCGCCCAGCATATAGTCGGTGGGCCGGGCGATCTCTTGCGGCGCTTCAGCGGGCAGGGCATAGATCACCAGGCGCACATGGCCGAACCAGCTATCCATCGTCTTGAAGGCATGGTCGTCCAGCCAGCCTTCGACCCATCCCTGGGGATCGCTCTCTGCTGTGGCCCAAAAAATACCGTAAAGGCGTTCATGTTGGGCGGCTATCTCCTGAAGCTCGCCCTCCAGGCGTGCCCGATCGGGAGGGCGTTGGCGCGGCAAAGGGTACATGGGTAATGGCCCCTCGTAGTAAAGATCCACCGTCTCGATTTGAGAGGGGGCGTTGATCAAAATGGCATCGCCGGGGCGCGAGGAGGCCTGAATGTAGGCCACGATGCCGCGATAGTCATCGCGGGCATAGGCCGGATCGGTGTACAAGGCGTGGAAAGAGTGTGCCGAACCGGCCCATATCATGGCCGTTCCCAAGATCGGCCCGAGGGCGCCTGTCCAGGTGCATCGGCTGATGCGTTCTAGCCAGGCCGAAAGCGCGGCGATTCCCCGCGCTTGGGCCAGACAAAAGGCCGGCGCGGCGAGGAGCAAGAACTTGGGTTTGTACATCGGGCGATGCCAAGAGAAAAAGTACAAGAGCAGGATGGGCACGAACAGGTAGAGAGCCATCTGCCATGTGGCCAAAGGATGGGAAGGGTATTGCCGTGCTTTGCGTTCAAGGAAGCTGCAGAGCAGCCCCGGCAAAACGAAGCAGGACAAAGCCAGGCCGATCAGCAGCTCCCGCGTCCTTTCGGCGACGGTGACGCCCAGAGGAAGAATTCGCGCCGTTTGCTTCGCCAGATCGAGCAACGACAGAGGTTGGCTGACGGCCGGCCACGCCTGAAGAGAGCGTTGCGCATAAGATAGCCATGGCAAATAAGACACGCCGATCAGCGCCTGCAGGCCGATCCAGCTCCACAGAGGATACAGCCCTACCTTTCTTCGGTGTCGCGGCCACCCTTTGGCCATCCAAAGCAGGAAGGCCAGGTTTTGGGCGATGAGGATGAAAAAGCCGAGATAGTGGGTGTAAATGGAGGCAACGCTGCTGACGATGTACAACAGCGTCCAAGCCCAAAGCCGGCCGGAGCTTCGCCCCCAAGCCGTTAGCCAGCCGTCAAAGCCCAGCCAGGAGATCGTTCCCAAGAAAGCGGCCAATATATACATTCGTGCTTCTTGGGAATAATAAACCATAAAAGGCGAAGTGGCTGCCAAAAGAGAGGCCAACCGACCCACTCTTGGATCAAAAAGACGCCGCCCCAAGATATATAAAGCGCCGGCCAGGGCCACGCCCACGATCGCCGAGAGCGAGCGAGCGCCGATCTCTCCTGCTCCAAAGAGGCGGATCCACCCGTGAAGCAGGTAATAGTAAAAGGGGGGGTGGATGTCGTGGGCTGCGTTGCGGGTGATGGTGGCCAGATCGCGCAGCGCCAGGGCAACGCTGGTGCCCTCGTCGTTCCAAAAACTCTGTGCGCCTAAGCGGTAAAAGCGCAACATCGCCGCCAAGATCGCTATGCCGATCAAGATGAACAGGTATCCACGCCGGAGGGGAGGGTGTTCTCTCAAGATAGCTTCCTCTCCTCCTGAGACATGCTCGCCGCCGCCCTGGCGATCCGGACGATCGCCGCGCCTAGGGCGAAGGCGACGAATACGGCCAAACCCCACGCGGGCTGTGTCCTCCATACCAAAATGCCGTCCAAGGCGATAGCCCCGGAGACAACCTCCAACTCCACCCGATGCCGCGCGTCGGCCAACCCACGGGCCAAGATCGCGACAAAAGATCCTTGCTCTATGGAAACACCGCTCGGCGCGCTCCAACTGAGCCTGGGCGATACCATCCGGCCGTCGATTCGGGTGCGCAAAGCCTTTATGTGCTGCGCATCGCGCAACACCAAGGCCAAGTCGGTGCCTTCCATATAGAAGGTCAAACGGTCTCCTTCGTGGCCCAGGGCATAGGCGCCCAGTACAGCCCGCTCGTCTTCGATGCGCCGCCAATCGCCCACGTAATTCAGCGCCCAGTGATCCTCCTGGTGATAACCGATATGCATCGTCGGGGGCTCGTTGGCCAGCCAGGCCAAGGCGTCGTAAACGGGCAGCGGGGTAAAGTCGGGCTCCAGCAAGCGGAAATAGTACCAAGCCTGATCGCGCTCGGCATCCGAGGGGCGACGGAAGAACCAATAGTTCATCACCCCCATCCAGGGCCATTCGCGGGCCGCCCGCCGATACGCCTCGATGGCATAGACAGCTTGGGTTTCCTCGCTCACTCGGCCATAAATGGGCGGGGCCGGCGAGTCTTGAGGAATGGCGTTCCAGCCCACCTCGGTGGCCCAAATCGGCTTGTCGGCGTCGCCGTAACGCACCATGATCTCGCGCAGGAGCTCGACGCGGGAAAAGTTGGTTCGATCACGGCTGACACGGCGATCGTAAGGCCCTGTCCACAGACCGTATAACTGGCAACCCATAATGTCAAAGAAGCCGCGAACCCCCGCCTGATACATCTTTTCCAGATAGAGCAGATCGCTCATGTTGCGTGGGCCAAATTCGGAGGGGGTCTCCTCCGTCGTCTGGGCCAGGCCGGCGGCGATGATCACCGCATTGGGGTCGGCCTCCTTGGCTCGGCGATAGGCCATGCGCAGCAATTCGACATAAGCCGCCGGGTCGGCGGGTTGATCGCCCCATTCCGGATAGATGTTTGGCTCGTTCCAGATCTGATAATAACGGATACGCCCGCGATAACGGCTCACCACGGCGTAGACGAAATCGCCAAAATCCTCGTAACGGTCCGGCGGAGCCATCGACCACCCTTCGGCATTGCCGACCGATCGGCTCCAAGCAGGGGGGTTGTCCAGCCGGGCGATGATCTCCAGCCCGTGAGCTTCGGCCAGGGCTACAATGCGGTCATACTTTTCCCAGGCGCTGACGTTCCATTTATGGTCCCAGAAATCGCCTTTGGCCGAGATCTCGATGTCTTCCCAGGGGAACTCTTGGCGAATCCAGTGAAAACCGGCATCGGCGATGAGTTGCAGCGATTGTTCCACCTTGAGCGGATCGGCCTCTTGCTCCAGAAAGGTGTTCACCCCATAGGGTGACAATCCGGTATGGCGCATGGGGGTGAAAGGCGCCGTTTGCGGCGGGAAGCGGGTGAGCCGCAGATAGGCCAAGGCCAAGGTCCCTTTGATCTGTTCCTTCAGATCGGATTCGCCCGTCCAATGGGCCATGACATGCTGGAGAAGGTCGAGGTTTTGGTAAGCCAGGGCAGCTGGAATTGTGAGTATACAGAGTATAAAGAGGAAATAGCAGGCATATCGCTTCATGGCATCCCGGTGATCCTGATCCTGGTCTTGATATCCGAGACGCCTCCGGCAGAATGCAAGTTCCCGAACGACCGGGGCCAGGCCGGGCTGTGCATAAAGATCCCTATTCCGAGGATAGCCGCTTGCGCGACGTCTTGGACGGTGGGCGCTGCTCGCGGGGCCGGCCACGATAGCTAGGGATATCGGACAGATCCACCAACGTGCAGGTGGAGGTATCGAGCAGGCGGCTCTTTAACCGCTCGTCCAGTTGCTCCCAATCGGCATCGGCGACGGTGAGCACCGTGGGCAGGCCGGCAACATAGCGATAATTCAAAATCTGGAACAGCTTCTCGCGCACCCAGGGAGTGGGGTTTTGTGCGCCCAGATCATCCAACACCAACAGCCACGCTCGGCGCACTTTGTTGAAACGTTGGTCGTAGGATACCGGGCTGTCCGGCTGGTAGGTGGCTCGCAGATGGTCCAACAAGTCGGCCGTGACCACGAACATGACGCTCATACCGCTGGCCGCCACCTTGTTGGCCACGGCGGCCGCCAGATGGGTTTTGCCCACGCCATAACCGCCGCGCAAGAGAAGCCAGTTGTTGGGCGCCTCGGCGTACTTTTGGACGGTGCGGATGGCTTGCCGCAAGCGCAGGCCAGCTTCGGGGTCCAGATCTCCTTTGCGGTCGGAAAAAGTGCCCAGCGTATAACCTGCGTACAAATTAAGGCTGCCGAAGGTCTCGTCTGAGGCGTTGCCCCGATAGTCGGTGGCATAGATGCGCACGTTATACACCAATTCGCGATCGCGCAGACGCGAGGCAAGCCGTGGATCCATCTCCTCGGGAGATTGGTTGGTGGTGATGACCGTTGGCAGCGCGGCGTTATAGCGATAGTTCAGCAGTTGGTATAGCTTTTCCGCCGCCCAGGGAGTGGCGTTCTGGGTGCCTAGATCGTCCAGGATGAGCACTTCGATCTCGCGTACCTGGCTGAAGCGCTCATCATAGGTAATGGTGCTGTTGGGCGCATAAGCGCCGCGCAAATAGTCCAGCAAATCGGGCACCACTACAAAGAGCGCGGGGAGGCCTTTTTCCACGCGATAGTTGGCGATAGCCGCCGCCAAGTGCGTCTTGCCGGAGCCGTAAGGCCCGGTCAACAGCAGCCAGCCGCGAGGGTTCTCGGCAAATTCGCGGGCCTTGGTCAGAGCATGGCGCAGGCTGAAAACCACCTGTTCATGGCCATGCTCCTCCACGCGAAAGGTCTCGAAGGTCATCTTTTGCAGATGTTCCAGGTTGCTCGCCCGACGCAATTGCGCCAGGCGCTTTTCCTGGATCTCGTAACGTTTGCAGCGGCAAGGCAACGCCTTCCCAAAGAGGGGATGCCCCACCGGCACGTTCAAGCGCACGAAGCCTACCCCTCCGCACAGGGGGCAGGGCTCCGTCAGCGGGGCTTCCGGTGCTCGATCAGGCAAAGACATCAGCGTTCCCCTCGAGAACGGCGTTCAGGCGGCCTCGCAAACCCGCGACGGTGGGCGGGAGATGTTCCGTCGTCCTTGCCCTCGCGAGCCCAACGGTCGAGGATGGAGCGGATATAGCGCCAGTTGCGGACGTTGTTCTCCGCGGCGAGGCGAAAGGCATCTTCGATCCATTCCGTCGGATAGGTATCCTCGGCCTCGCGCAGCTCATCGGCGATGATGGGTTGCAAGAGGCCGATGTTCTGTTCATAGAGCTCGAAAATGTTGGGTCGTTCGGGCTCGGGCGTCACCTGGCGCACATAACCCGACGTCTCTAACAAGAGTTGCCCCCGTTTCACTTGTTCCACCGCCTTGCGGCCCAAAGGGGTGTTGGCAAAAAGATAGTCGGCGCTCTCGGCTTCGTCGCGCACCTGGATGCGCAGCAGGGTGCCTCGGGCCACCGCCTTGTCCACGGCGGCGCGCAACACATCGATAGGGTCCTGGTCTTCACCGATGATCCGTTGTAGAGCCGAAAGCACTACCCGCTCGCCCTCGAGTTCCTTCAGGGTCATATAATGGGGATACCCTCTCTGGCGGTGTAGGAACCAGAACATGTACAGCGTAACCTTGAGCTCAGCCAGGTCGTCGATATCGACCAGGAGCTCGCTAAAGAACAGGTCGGGTATGGGGGTGAAGCGGGTCTTGCCCGCCGGAAAGCCGGGGAAAGGGGTCATAGCGGCACAAAGTCTTCCTGCCCGTAATAGTCCTCGGGTTCGCGCAGCGTGAGATCCCCGAAACGGGTCAGAGAGGGATCAAAGTACAACTGCACGGTATCGGTGGGGCCATTGCGGTGCTTGGCTACAATGATGTCGGCGACGTTGGTGTTGGGGGTGTCCTCGTTGTACAGCTCTTCGCGGTAGATGAACATGACGATATCCGCGTCTTGTTCTATGCTGCCACTCTCTCTCAAGTCGGAAAGGACCGGGCGCTTATCCTGGCGCGACTCGACGGCGCGCGAGAGCTGAGAGAGGGCGATAACCGGAACGTTAAGCTCACGGGCCAGGGCCTTGAGCGAGCGCGAGATGTACGAGATCTCTTGCACGCGGTTCTCGCTGCGCCGGTCGCCGGCCTGCATGAGCTGCAAGTAATCGATGATGATCAGGTCCAAATCGAACTCGGCGGCCAGGCGGCGGGCCTTGGTGCGTACCTCCATCGGCGAGGGGGAGGGGGTGTCGTCGATAAAAATGGCGGCTTCGGAAAGCTCGGCGCTGACGCGGGTGAACGTTTCCCACTCTCGATCCTCGATCCGCCCCAGGCGCAGGCGTTGCGAATCGATCCCGGTCTGCGAGGAGATCATGCGCTGCACCAATTGCTCGGCCGACATTTCGAGGGTGAACATGGCCACAACAGCGTTGTGCTTGAGCGCCGCGTTGCAGGCGATGCTGACGGCTAGGCTCGTCTTGCCCACGCCGGGGCGGGCGGCGATGATGATCAAATCCGAGGGCTGAAGCCCTCCGAACAGCCGATCCAGATCAGTAAAGCCGGTGAGCACGCCCAAAGATTCGTCACGATGCTCGACGAGAAACTCGATGCGCTCGTAATACCCGCGCAGCACTTCGCTGATGGGCACCAGCGACTTGGAAATGCGGCGTTGGGATACCTCAAAGAGGATACGCTCCGCCTCGTCGATGACCTCGTCGGCTTCTTCGCGGTCCTCATACCCCAAGGCGGCGATTTGCCCGGCGGCGTCGATCAATCGCCGCATGAGGGCCGTACGTTCGACGATGCGCCCATAGTGCTCCACATGCACTGAGGTGGGCACCATGTTGATTAGCGAGGTCAAATAAGAGGGGCCACCGACCAGGTCGAGTTGTTCCCTGCGCTCTAACTCGTCGACGACCGTGACAAAGTCGGCGGGCAGGCGCCTCTCGTGCAGATCCAAGATGGCTTGAAAGATCGTGCGGTGCGCTTCCTGATAAAAGTCGTCGGGGCGCAAAAAGCTGGCAACCTTGATGATGGCGTCCGGGTCGATGAGAAGGCTGCCCAGAACCGATTGTTCGGCGTCGATGTTCTGGGGCGGTAAGCGATCCGCCGGCATGGGCTCATTCTCCTAGATCGTCGAGATCCAGGGTGTCGACAAAATCTCGAAAGACGTCCAGATTCTCCTGGCTTTCGCCCGGCAAAGTGCGAATATCAGGAGAAGGGAGTATCCCCGCCTGGTCTAGGACGCTCTCGTCGGCATAGATGGGCACCTCCGCGCGCACAGCTACGGCGATAGCGTCGCTGGAACGCGAGTCGATGGAATACTCCCGCCCGTCGCTAACGACGGCGATGCGCGCGTAGAAGGTGTTGTTTTTGAGTTCATTCACCACGACGTGCTGGATCTCGGCTCCCAGCTCGTTGATAACGTTCACGAGGAGATCATGGGTCAATGGCCGGCTCACGCGCGTGCCCTGCAAACGCATGGCGATGGCATCGGCTTCGTTCGTGCCGATCCAAATGGGCAGATATCGATCGCCCTCTTTTTCCTTCAAGAGCACCACGCGATGGCGTGTGAGCAAGCTGACGAGCACCGAATAAACAGTCACCTCTATCACGGTGTCTATCTCCTTGAAGGCCTTCCAAAAAAGTGTTACATAGTGATTATACCATAGGTAAAAGAATGCGCCAATGGCAAGCCCAAATGGTCAAATGGGGGTGATCGTTCTTTGACAGAATCGTTCCTTGACGCTATGCTCAAAAGTTGTGCCTTTGAATAGCGAGGCGCAGTTATGATGAGCGATTGAGGAACGAGGTGCGTTGTGTTCTTTGATGAGGCTACTATCGTCGTGCGTGGCGGGCGCGGCGGCAACGGAGTGGTTAGCTTCCGCCGAGAGAAATACGTCCCCTTTGGTGGCCCCAACGGCGGTAATGGCGGCAAAGGGGGCGATGTTTATCTTCGAGTTGACGAACAGCTTAACACCTTGGTGGCGTTCAGCAAGAGGCGCCACTTTTTTGCCGGCGATGGCGAGCATGGGCAAGGCAAGAGCAAGCAAGGCCGCAGCGGCCAAGATATCTATATCCCCGTTCCCCCCGGAACCGTGGTGCGCGACCATGAAACGGGTGAGATCCTCGCTGACCTGACCGAGCCGGGCCAGGTGGTATTGGTGGCCAGAGGAGGGCGCGGCGGGCGCGGCAACGAAGCGTTCAAATCGCCCACCCAACAAGCCCCTCGTTTCGCCGAACGCGGCGAGCCCGGTGAAGAGCGCGTGCTTGACCTGGAATTGCGCCTCATCGCCGATGTGGGCATCGTGGGTAAACCAAACGCCGGCAAGTCGACCTTGTTGGCCAGCGTCAGTTCGGCCCGCCCCAAGATCGCCGACTATCCCTTTACCACGCTTTCGCCCAATCTGGGGGTGGTGGAGATAGATGGGCGTTCTTTTGTCATGGCCGATATCCCCGGCCTTATCGAGGGCGCACACCAGGGTGCCGGGCTCGGCGACAAGTTCCTGCGCCATATCGAGCGCACCCGCCTGTTGATCCACCTCTTGGACGGCGCCAGCTCCGACCCGTTGGGCGATTACCGCGCTATCAACCGCGAGCTGGTCCTTTACAGCGAGCGGCTGGCCGAAAAGCCCCAGGTCGTCGTCTTGAACAAGATGGACCTTACCGGCTCGGAGGAAAAGCTGGCCCGTCTGCGCGAGGCGCTGCGCTCCGAGACCGATCAAGTGCTGGGCATCTCCGCTGTGACCCGTCAGGGCGTCACCGATCTCTTGCGCGTCGTCGCCGCCCGGCTCGAAGCGTTGCCGGCGGAAGAGCCTCGGGAGTCCGAGCTCTATGTCTTTCGCCCTCACGAGACAGGGGAAAGCACCGCTGTAGAGGTGATTCGAGAAGGCCCCGGCGTCTATCGCATCTCGGGCGAGGAGATCGAGCGCTTGGCCCGGATGACCGATTGGAATAACGAGGAGGCTATCGAACGCTTTGAGCGCATCTTGCAGGCGCGCGGCATCCCGGCTATGTTGGAAGAGGCGGGCGTTGAGTTGGGCGATACCGTGTTCATCGGTGACATAGAATTGGAGTGGTCGTGAACTCTTGGCCTCATCTCGGTTCAGAGAGCGCGACGCGCATACATCGCGGCTGCCGCCTCGGCGTGTTTGGGGGCACTTTTGATCCTGTACACATCGGCTATTTGATCGTGGCTGAGGAGGCCTATGCGCATCTGTCGTTGGACTGGGTGCTCTTTGTGCCGGCGCACATCTCGCCCCTGAAACAGGGCGAAGGCACCTTTTTTACGGCGGCCGAGCGCTGGCAGATGGTCGAATTGGCCATCGCCGATAATCCCCATTTTGCCGCCTCGCGGATCGAGTTGGACCGCGAAGGTCCCTCGTACACGATAGACACTTTACGCACGCTTCGTTCCCTTTTGGCGCCCTCGGCGCTCTATTTTATTATGGGTGCCGATGCCTTGCATTCGCTGCGCGCCTGGCGCCAACCTGAAGAGATATTAAAGCTCGCCCGATTGGTGGCTATCAGCCGCCCGGGCCATACGCCGGATCTTGAAGCGTTGGATCGCGACATCCCGGGCTTGGCCGAGGCTACTCATATCATCGAGACGCTGATGATCGGCATCTCCTCGACCGATATCCGTCGTCGCCTGCGCTGCGGATTGCCTATCAAGTATCAGGTGCCCGCCTCTGTGGAGGCTTTTATTTACGGCTGTCATTCTATGAGGAAGTTGGGCTTACCCGCCCGGCGCCCCGGCTTGTGCGTATAGGACTTTCCACCGCCTGTCTGTATGGCTTTCCGTTGCGCCACACGTTGCGCACGGCGGCCGATTGCGGGTTCGACGGCATCGAGCTGGTCATGACGTCGGAGGTGTGGCTGCGCGGCGCGGCTGGCGTGGCTCGGTTGTGCCGCGAATATGGACTGGACGTATTGTCGGTTCACGTAGCGCTTCTTCCCCCAAGGTTGCCCATATACAGGGATGGTCGTTTGCGAGCGGCTACGCGTATGGCCTTGGAGCTTGGATCGCCATGCGTTGTCTTTCATGGGCCCTTTGCCCGCTGGGACACGGCGAAAACGCGACATTGGCTGGAAAGTGTGGAAACCTGTCTGACCTTAGTGACGGGCACAGGCACCCGCTTGGCTTTGGAGAACGTCGCTCTCTACGACCGCGAGCATAGCCTCGATGTGCTGGGCCCCATCCCGGTATTGTGTAGTTTCGCCCGGCGATATGGCTTGGCGCTCACCCTGGATACCTGTCACGTAGGCAATGGGCCCCTGGATCTGCTCCAGGTTTATGAACAGATGCGTCCGTATCTAGTCAATGTGCATCTCAGTGACTATGGCCGAGGGCCGATCTCCGTCGGCCACATGCCCGGTTCCTGGTATCACCGCTTTATCGCCGAGCACCAATTCCCCGGGGAGGGCGATTTGCCCCTAAACAAGTTCTTGGCCGCCTTGGCCGGCGATGGCTATAAGGGCTCGATCAATCTGGAGATCGGTCCCCTTCATCTGAAGGTTTGGTCATCCTCCAGAACCCGCCAGCGCCTTGGCGAGGCTTTGGCCTTTGTACGCCAAGCCCTATCGAACGCTTGCCCAGAATAATACCTTGGTATATCCTAGCTTGTGTTGCATAATTGGGGGCGCCCTTTAACGGGCGTTCGCGATCCACGCGCCCATTTTCTATTTCTCAAAGAGCATTCTTCGGGAGGATACCACGCATGACCGAACCCTTTGGCACGTTAAATCCCTCTCCGCGTCTCCTGCTGGGCCCCGGCCCAAGCCAGATTTCGCCACGAGTGTTGCGCGCCTGCGCCACGCCGCTTTTGGGTTATCTTGATCCAGAATACGTGGCCTTGATGGATGAGACCCAGTCCCTATTGCGCCAGGTCTTTGGAACAGACAACGAATGGACGGTATGCGCGCCCGGCACCGGTATGGCGGGCATGGAGGCGGCCTTTGTTAACATTCTCGAGCCGGGAGATCCGGTGCTGATCTGCGTACAGGGCATTTTTGGCGAGCGCATGGTCGAAATCGCCCGGCGTTGCGGCGCTGATGTGACCCGCGTCGATGCCGAGTGGGGCGAGGCCATCCGGCCCGAACAGGTCGAGGCGGCGCTGAAAAAGGTGCGCGCCAAGGCCGTGGCCATCGTCCACGGCGAGACCTCTACCGGCGTTCTACAGCCTCTGGAGGAGATCGCCCGCATCGCGCACGAGCACGAGGCCCTCTTTACCGTCGATTGTGTGACCAGCCTGGGTGGCGTGCCGGTGGAGGTAGACCGCCTGGGGATCGACGTGGTTTATAGCGGCACGCAGAAATGCCTGGGCGCCCCGCCCAGCTTGGCGCCGATGAGCTTTAGCCAGGCGGCAGTACAAGCCTATAAGGCGCGTAAAAAGCTGGTGCAGAGTTTTTATCTGGACATGGGCCAAATGTGGCGCTATTGGGGCCCTGAGCGAGGGTATCACCAGACCGGCATGATCAATATGATCTATGCCTTGCGCGAGGCTTTGTTAGAAATGCAAGAGGAGGGTCTGGAGCCGCGCTACGAGCGGCATCGCCGCAACCAACGGGCGCTGGTGGCGGGCTGCGAAGCCATGGGCCTTTCTCTCTTGGTCCAAGATCCGGCGCTGCGCCTGCCGCCGCTTACCACCGTCCTGATTCCCGAAGGGGTGGACGACAAAACGGTCCGCGGCCGTTTGTTGACCCAATACGGCATCGAGATCGGCGGCGGCCTGGGGAAATTTGCCGGCCGCGCCTGGCGCATCGGCCTGATGGGCTATGCCTCCAGGCAGGCCAACGTCATGTTGCTCCTCTCCGCTTTGGGCGATGTGCTCAAAAATGAACGGGTAGACGAAGGGCTCGCTGCAGCCTCT